>WTKN01000413.1 GCA_011524395.1 Moorena sp. SS36440bin_2 | reverse complement strand
ACCAATACAAAAGCGATCGCATCACCAATACAAAAGCGATCGCATCACCAATACAGAATTTTCCAAGTGGCTTGAGCAACTACAGAATTGTGACATACTCCCACACGCTTATCGAAGATTACAGTGTGGGCTTCTTACCAACTCCAGCCATCGCTTAGGATACAAGGCCTTTGGCCACGCTACGCGAACGGTAAGCTTTATTAACGACACGGTCAGAAGTTACCGCATTCAGAGGGTCGCCTTTATGGTTAGCAGGCTATGCATAAAAGGGTTAAAACTTTATGATTAAGGCGACCCTCTGATCAGGTTTCGTCTCCGGGATGCCCCTCCGCGCCGGAACAATACAATAAGTTCTATTTTTAATTAGTAGGTGGCGGTTAGCTCTTAATTTGTTTTCCCTACTATTTTTAGTATAACGTTTTTCAGCCTGTTTATCAGAGTTCCTGTCCGCGATTCATCCCACACTCATGCTGCCCATGTTCGTTGTGGGGCATGTCTAGCGGAGGAAGCTAACTCCCTAGTGGGTGATCCCCCCTAACCCCCCTTAATAAGGGGGGAACAAGAACAAGTCAGTTACTGATGTGATTCCCGATTCCCGACTCCCGATTCCCGACTCCCGACTCCCGATTCCCTGTTCCGAGATCCGCTGTTCCCTGTTCCCTTAAGCAAAAAAATCCCTAGCGGCTTCACAGTCTCTCTGAATTTGGGCTTTGAGCTGGTCTAGGGAGGAAAATTTTTGTTCGGGGCGGATAAATTTCTGGAGGCTTACGGTTAGGGTTTGGCCATATAAGTCTCCGGACCAATCGAATAGATGAACCTCGACGGTTAAACTGGTGCCCTTGACCGTGGGGCGCATACCAATATTCATGACACCAGGATGGGAAGATAAATTGGTGTTTTGGTTAGAGGATTCAGAGGTATGGGAGACTTCGACGCAGTAAACCCCTAGCCTAGGTAAATATTTGTCTGGGGGTAAGTGGAGGTTAGCGGTGGGAAATCCTATGGTTCTACCGAGTTGTTGACCTTTCTCTACTATTCCGATCAGGGTGTATGGCCGTCCTAAGAATCGGTTGGCTTTGTCGATATCCCCTTCGGCTAAGGATTCGCGAATGATGGAACTACTGATCCGTTGCTCCTGACGTTTGTACAGGGATACGATGTGGACGGTAATACCGTAGGCGGAAGCGATCGCATCCAAATCCGTTGCGGTGCCAGCACGCTTATGGCCAAAGCAAAAATCCTCTCCGACACTGACTTGTTTTGCCCGGAGTTGCTCTACTAAAATCTTTTCCACGAATTCCTGGGGACTCAGGGAAGCTAGCTCCCGGTTGAAGGGTAATAGGGCTAACTGTTGCACACCCAACGCACTTAACTGTTGGGCTTTTTCTGTTGGTGGTGTCAGCAGCTTCCAGGCTTGACCAGAAAAGAATTCTCGGGGGTGGGGATTGAAGGTGGCTACGGTGGGATAGATTAGTTCTAGATTTGAGCTACTGGTTTCAGGGTTACTAAATTGCTCAAGATTAGATGATGCCAGGGCTTGAGCTTGAGCCGTCACTGGCTTCGGCAAAATGGGAGCAATAACTTGCTGATGCCCCAAATGGACGCCGTCAAAGTTTCCGAGGGCAACAGCGGTTGGTGTTAACGCGGTAGTTAGAGATGATGTAATCCACACGCTTAATATTTTGACATATTTCTCCTGTGCTAGCCAATGGATGATGGCTAGGCAAAAGGCAAAAGGCAAAAGGCAATAGTTTACTATAAGAGCTTTTGCTGCTTCTATGAATAGACCTCTTGCAAAAGTAGTTTTCTGATAGTGTTCTTGATGCAAAGCGCGAGTGGGGGGAACCCCCAAGACCGCGCTGCATCGCTTTGCGTCAATTCTTCTCCACTGTTCCCAGATCCGCTGTTCCCTGTTCCCGACTTCTGCAAGAAGTCTAATAATTTAAATTCACCGTCAACCACTTCCACCAGGATAGGTTCACTCTGACGTTCCCCTTGGTCAGTAAACTGCAACGGTAACCCTGAGGTATCACTCGCTAAAAGCTTAATATTGCGGAGTCTGTTGAGAACTAGCTTTCGGTCGGCGTCCTTGACCAAAGCCTGAATAAAGGCTTGAGTAGCATCAAAGCTAGTGGCAGTGCGCCAGTTAACATCTCCTTTCCATAGTTCCCTAGCTGCTGTAGAAAAGGTTATTGCCTGGGGTACTTCTCTAAACCAGGAGACGGGTATTGTTAACCCTTCCACTGCTTGCCCACCCTCTGGCAAGGTTTTACTACTATATAAGGTAGCTGCACCGAATAACTTCAGCCCTTGCTGATCTTGGTTATTGGCTTTAAAGTTAAGGTTAGCGTTGGCTTTAGCAATGTTGAGAGCTGTATCAATGTATTCCACGCTGGGGAATAACATGGCTGCCTTGACTTGATCTTGAGAGAGACTGTTATTGACTTCTTCAGTGATATTCAGCTTGGGATCGTTTAAGTCAATCTCCCGAACCACCTTACCCCCTAGATTTTTAAAGTGGGTTTGAAACGCTTTTTTTAAACTATTGCTATAGACACTGTCAGCATTATAAAAAATTACCACCTGGTCTAAGCCAGGTTGACTGTTGACATGTTGAGCCAGTGTTTTACCAAATGCTGAATTAGAAAAATTTGTCCTAAAAAACACGTTGTTCTTTTTATCAAGACTGGTTAAATCACTACCGGCACTGGTGGCGGAAATCATCCCTAAGCCAGCTTGGTCATATACCGGGATTGCAGCCTTACTGGCATCACTAGAGTTATGTCCAATTACGCCCAGGATAGACTTGTCTTTAACCAAAGCCTGAGCTATGGTTTTGGCTTTGGCTCGATCATTACCATCGTTAGCGATCGCAATTTCCAGGAATCGACCATTTAATCCCCCTGAATTATTGAACTGATTTTGAGCCTGGGCTACTCCCCGCAATATTTCTTGTGCCCTGTCTTTTGACTGGTCTATGGGCACCACCACCGCGATAGTGAATGGCTCAAAACCCTGTTGACGGGCTCGAGCATTGTTGTAGTAAATCAGTAATTCTGGATCATTTTGATTAGCCTGCCAAGCTTGGTAAAAAACCTTAACTGCTGCGCCATAGTTTTGGTTTTGGAATGCTTTAGTAGCAGGGTCAATGTTTTCCTTGTTGTCAATTCTAGGAAATAAGCTGTGCTCACCCCGACTAATACTCTTACTAGTATTAACGACGCATCTAATCCCAAAGACTTTCTGGGCACCGGTTGGACAGGGCGTTGATACCTTATACAATACTACACCAACCAAGGAAATGATTGCTACTCCTGCTGCTATTGTGAGTAAGCTGAGTAAGGAATTCCTTGGAATAAGGTTATTAAGATTACTGCTGGGTCTATCCTCCTTCTCTAAAGAATTTAAATAATTTTCAATGTCTAGTAGTTTATCTTGTGCTGATAAATTATCTGATTCAATTTCCAATACTTGCTGAAACTGCTCTCTTGCGTTTGTGTATTCTTGTTGGTCGATTAAATCATTCCCATAGTTGATAAGCGATCGCACCAACCCATCTTGGTTCCGGATTTGGTCAACTTTATAGGCTCTTTGGTAATAGGTAACTGCTTTCTCACACTCTCCCAACTCTAGATAGCCTTCAGCTAGGGCAAAGATAGCACTAAAATGATTAGGGTTTAGTTCCACAACCTGTTCATATAGCCCTAGGGCTTTGGTTATTTTACCTTGTTGATACTGGGTAGTGGCTTGTTGATAGATAGGATTAATTTGGTCTTGGTCTAGTTTTTCTAGTTCTATAACTTCTTGCTGCAGTGGGTAACTTTTAATGAACCAGCGACGAATAAATTCGATGGTTATTTTACGTTTATTTTTATCTAAAAAACCTCGTTTAGCTAGTTGCTTTGGTGCTTCCCTTAGGGAATTTGTTTGAATAACGCCGTAGTCTTTGAGAAGACTTAAGGGCTGGTTTGAAGTATTTTTATAACTATTTTTAACGGCATTATCTGCCTCCGCAACGGCAGAGAATACTACTCGTTCTGGGATAGATAATCCGTCTCTGATCCATGCTAACCCAGCACTAGCATTTTCTAGGGCTTGGTCT
>WTKN01000129.1 GCA_011524395.1 Moorena sp. SS36440bin_2 | reverse complement strand
GGTGCGTTTTCCGTAGGCGAATTAAATTCGCCACGGGTCGCACCTCTGCATCGCTGGTTAACACTCAGCAGTCAAGCAAACTATACAGGTTACATCGTCATTAACGTCTTATTAACACGAAAAACCAATGATTCGTTACCGACAAAAGAAAATTAACATTTTGTTTGGCAGTCTCTTAATGGTTGGGGCATGGTGGTTACCTGTCCAAGGGAAACAGACCACTAATTTAATCTTAGAGAAAGCCGTTACCACTGACGATCCAACTATTCCGATTGACGAGCTAGAGCTAATGCTCAAGCCATTGACTAAGGATGAGCTGGATGGTGAAGCTGAGGCGTGGATGTTCTTGCTTAAAACTAAAGTTAAAGAACTTAGCGATGCGGAAATTGCTGTCAAGCGCAAAAATCGAGAGCTTCAACAAACTAAGGAAGCTGTTGATGCCCTAGAAGATGCCAAAGAGGCTCTTGAGGAAGCGACAGACACTAAGGAAAAAATAGAGACTGAGGGATCGGCGGAGGATCGCGTTAAAGCTTTAGAAGCTGCACAAGAAGCACAAGAAGCTCTCGAAAAAGCTCAGGAGTCAGTAGAAGAAGCAGTCAAAGAAGAAGAAAAGACCAAGCAAGATCAAACTTTGCAAGGGGCGATTGATAAAGCAGTTGAAGGTACTGAAACGGAAAAAGATAAAGCCAAAACTTCAAACCAGGATGTTGCTAAGGTTCAAGATAAGATTGGAACAATTAGCAACAAAATCGTTACTGATGAACAAGAGCAGAAAAAGACTGGACAGGGAATTGACCAAGCCAAGCAAGACCTAGAAGAAGCGGTCGAGGCCAAGACCGAAGTAAAAAAGCAAGTGCTAGTCAACATGACTACACTGCGAGAGGAACGCACTGCTTTAAGCGATCGCTTTGAGGTGGTATTGGAAGAGCTGGAAACTAAAGGCGGTGATGTTGAGTTGTACAACAAATACATCGATGCCATCAGTGGGATTAAGGTTGACGTCACTGACACTGAAGGAACCTGGATTACCATCGTCGGCTGGCTCCAGTCTAAAGAAGGAGGTCTGCGCTGGGCCAATAACATTGGCAAATTTTTAGGAATCGTCGTTGGCTTTAGCATCCTCTCCCTGATTATAGGGAAAGTCCTCGAGAAATCTTTGTGGATGTTCCCGAATATGTCAGCTATGCTGCGTCAGTTCGTAGTTAGGATAACCCGCCAAGGATTATTTTTGGTGGGTATTCTTTTAGGTATCACTGCCCTAGAGGTAAGTATTGGTCCACTAATGGCCATGATTGGAGCTGCTGGTTTTGTGGTAGCGTTTGCGTTCCAAAATACCCTCGGTAACTTTGCTAATGGGTTAATGATCTTGCTCTATAAACCCTTCGACGTGGGGGATATGATTGAAGTCGCTGGGGTAAAAGGTACGGTCAAGGATGTCAACTTAGTTTGCACCACCATCAATACTTTGGAAAATAAAATCATTATCGTACCGAACAACTCAATCTGGGGTAATGTTATTGCCAACGAAACCAGTAGCTCCGTCCGCGCTATGTTCCTCACTGTAAGGATCAGCTACAGCAATAGTATTACTCAAGCGATCCAAGTTCTTAAGGATATTGCCAACACTCATCCTTTAGTATTGAAAGACCCTGGGCCTTGGATCGACACTGGGGAATTGGCTGAATATGCTGTTAACATTTGGTTTATGGCCTATACTAAGAAGGAGGATTATTGGACAGCCTATTGTGACATCAGCCGAATTATAAAAGAGAGATTTGAACAAGAGGGAATTGTGATCCCACTGCCTCAGCAGGAAATATACATCAGTGAAGCTATGGCTAAGCAAGACCTTCCCCGAGCAGGAAGTCATGGCCAAATAGCAAATCCAAAGCCCCATAGCTCTTTCCCCAACGGTAAGACAGCTTGAATCTGTAGACTTATCTGTAGAATGTCTACTTTCGTATAGCAGCGGTCCAAAATCTATCTAATTAACACAACCAAATCCGGGTGCAATACTCCGGTTGAATTACCTTAGTTAATTGATTTAATTCATTACCAAGAGCCTTGAAGAGACCTAGGATGCTAGGTCTCTAAATTTTTGTAGCCGTAATTGCCTCGTCAGAGCAAGGAGGAAATTCCACCAGAGGTAGTATAACAGTCAACCCTCAACAATCAACCGTCAACAATCCTGATGGTAAGAGCAAAGAAATCTCAAGCTCGGGATCATTATATAGTAGTTGGAAATTCCTTAGAGTAGACCCAGCCAAGTCAACAAACCTTGACCAGTGAGCAACTCCAGTAACACGATACAAACTAAGGCAACCATCGCAAACCTGCCGTTGATTTGCTCAGCATAGGGAGTCCAACCAAAAGCTGGTTCAGATTGGTTAAAAGACTCCTCAGATGATTCACTCTTATTGGGTGTTTGAGAACTCATGGCTGCTCAGATCCTTCAGACTCCAAATTTTTTACCGATTCAATTAGCGATCGCACTTGTGATGTTCCTGCTGATGGAGAAAAGCTCAAGGGAAACTTACCTCGAACTAGCATTCGTAATCCCAGTGGTCCTAGGCTCACCAAACCTTGGATATCTCGAAATGAGTTACCAAGCACCTGCAAGCCAAACTTACGCTCATCAATCCAACCTCCCTCTTTGACTAAATCAATTAGGACTTTGCGGTGCCGGATTGGACGACTATCATAGGTCTCAATGCCTTCAAGAATATGCTGTTTAATCTTACCAATTTGATCCATAGGAGCCACATCCATCGGGCAAACCGCATTACACATCATACAGCGGGTACAACCCCAGACTCCTTTTATTGCTTCGTTATATTTCTCCAAACGATTTTCTGTGGTATTATCACGGGAATCTACCACCAAACGCTGTGCTTTAGCTAAGGCATGAGGACCAACAAAATCTTGATTAACTTCTTTGGCATTACACTCAGAATAACAGGCACCACACATGATACAATTACCTGCCTGAGCCAAAAGCGATCGCTCTTTAGGACTCTGTAAAAATTCCCGTTCGGGAATCTTCCTAGCAGCAGTGCTGACGTAGGGATCAACAGCTTCTAAGTTATCCCAGAAGCTGCTCATCTCAACGACTAAATCCTTGATTATTGGCATATTCCCCAGAGGTGCTATAGTAATCTCCGGAATTTTAGACTCATCTAGCAGCTGTTGCTTCCCCAATTCATTGCCCACATTTTCCTTACACGCCAAAGCCGAGCGACCATTGATTCGTATGCCACAGCTACCACAAATAGTGTTGCGACAATTTTTGCGAAAAGCTAAAGTACCATCTTGTTCCCACTTAATACGATTCAAGCATTCCAGAATCGTGTTTCCTTTCTCGACATCTAGCCTATAAGTCTGGAGTAGTGGAGCAGTGTTTTGAGTCTGTCGAATGATTTTAAAATCAACTTGCATAAAACTCAGCTCTTGAGTATTCCAACATATACAAGGATAATCGGTAAGGTTAAGGGATGATATAACCAACATGACTAGGGTTGAGGAAAGTAGTTCCTCTTGATAATTAGGCCATACTTGTTTAACTACTCCCTAGGGAAGCAAGACCCTTCGCTAGTTGACTTCTGGTGTAAGAGTGCAATCCTATTGGTATGTTTCCTGGATTATTTTCATAGTTATCATATTACTGCCCCTATAGGGTTAGGCAGGGATTGTCTGATCTGATAGTATTGAAATACGTAAAGATTTAAACAAATGATCCAAAATATCTTGTCAACTGAGATAGATTTAACGATATATTTTTAATAGAGCCAAAGTTTGGCTATTAATGATCTTGACCACTCTGAAGTTTAAAGGATATCTCGTGAGATTATGCCAGAGATTTCAACTACTCCCCTAACTGGTAAAGCATTACTTCAAAAAGTAAAAGAGCTATCACACTTGCCTCGCCGAGAGACAGCCAAGCGTTGCGGCTATTACACTATAACTAAACAAGACCAGACCCGCGTCAATTTAACAGATTTTTATGATGCGGTTTTAGGAGCCAAGGGTGTTCCCCTGGATCCAGAAGGCACAAAAGATGGTCGGGGGCGTGAACCGACTTATCGTGTGAGTGTCCATAAGAATGGTCAAATTGTTATTGGTTCAACCTACACTCATGCCATGGGATTAGAGCCTGGTGATGAATTTGAAATTAAACTAGGCTACAAGCATATCCATCTTAAGCAGGTGGATGGCGATTCTGAAGCTGAATAGGTATCTAGTCACAAAGCAAAGAAAGCAGCCACTTGGTGTGTGTTCACGCTTCGCTCTCTTGGTGGGCATTCACGCTTCGCTTAAAAAAAGCGTGGGGTCGCACTGCTTTGAAGTAATCCTTCTTACAGAAAATCCTGCGAGTTTGAAACCCCCGTCTCTAAGGGAGCGGGGATGAAAAACGAAAGTGTGGGACGAGCGACGCCTCCCCATGAAGATTCTTTGGGGACGTGAGCTTTGAAGAATTTATTGGCGACGTGATGGGTAAAGCCCCCGTGATTGATCCGGGGGATATAAGCTTGCTTGACGAATTTATTCGTCAATGGATATTTTTTTATTCTGTTGTCGGTAATCCCTAAACTAGCGCTGTCCTATATAATAGGAAGTCATACAACCAACTTGCCTGAATATAAATAGACAACGTAAAAACCTGTTAAAAGAATGATACGTGCACCTCGGTTTCGTCTAACGATCTGGGAGTCTATGAAACGAATAAGGTAGATATTTTATTAAAGTTGATTGTCTGCCATTCTAAAAAAGGTACCGTGGGGTTTGAAGTTACCGTAAGTAGAGGGTCGCCTTTACAGGGGACTGGCTATGAGAAAAAGGGTCAAAACTTATTAACTAAGGCGACCCTCTACTAAGGTTTCGTTTCCGGCACACCAGAACCTGGAGCTTAAATCTAAACCCTGGGTCAGATTTTGGGGTGCATCTCATTTTTGTTGTTTGATAAGGTGGTGCGTTACGGGGCGGGCTGTCTAAACCCTGGCGATTGAGCGGAAAGCGATGCAGCGCGGTCTTGGGGAGGCAGCGCGGTCTTGGGGAGGCAGCGCGGTCTTGGGGGTTTCCCCCACTCGCGCTTTGCCGTGGTCTCCCCCACTCGCGCTTTGCCGTGGTTTCCACGGGGCTTACAAGGTGCGATCGCGGTGTTCCGCACACAGCCCCTCCCCACTCGCTATTGCATCAAGACAATGAGGCCCCCCCTAACACACCCTACCCAACTTTTTTACAAATATGAGATGCACCCAGATTTTGCCTCTACTTTGTTTTGTGAAAACCATTATAGGTGCGCTCTTACCATTAAGAATTAAATTCGCGTGATTGTTGTCGCACCTGTAGAAACAAAAATCTTCTTTCTACTACCTGAGGAGTCGGTAAACCAGGCTATTACTAACCAGCCCGATTTACTCTCTCGTTAGGTAACTTGCCATGGGAAAAAAGCAGCCGCTTATGGTAGTGTAGTTGAGACCTTATAGTAATTTGATAGTAATTTGATAGCAATTTGGAAATCTCGCCAATGGCTATTCTTGATCAGGCAACTAATGGGTCTTTTTTGTCATTAATGACGTCAACTACTATTTTGAAGCTAGGAACTTTTTTCCTAGCTTGGGTAGTTTTGTGGCTGCCCCTAGCTCTCCCTATAGCTATGGTTTTAAAGTGGCGTCCAAATCAGCCTTTAGCACCAGGCCAAAAGTTACCACTACTCGCAGCACTTTACGTAATTGCTCCCCTAATTTTATGGGGAGCTTCTCAACTAGAGGGGGTGCCTTTCTCTGATTACGGATTGGAGTGGAACTCAAGCGTTTTAGGGTCTTTAGGATTGGGACTAGTAGTAGCTATTTTCAGCTTAATCATAGTATTTACTGGGCAATTATCACTAGGCTGGGTGCGCTGGAATTCTGAAAATTGGCAGCGTTTGGTACCGATATTACTGCCAGTGATGTTATTAGGTCTGTGGATTGGGCTTACAGAAGAGTTAGTCTTTCGTGGCTTCTTAGTAAATCAACTAAAACAGGAGTATTCTATCGGGGTAGGAGCAGCCATCTCTAGTGGGATTTTTGCCCTGTTACACCTAGTTTGGGAACAAAAAGATACTATCCCTCAGTTACCAGGATTATGGCTAATGGGAATGGTATTAGTCCTAGCCCGTTGGGTGGATGGAGGCAGCCTCGGTTTAGCATGGGGACTACATGCTGGTTGGATTTGGGGTTTAACTTGCTTGGACTCAGCTGAATTAATTGCTTACACAGGCAGTGGACCAATTTGGATAACGGGTTTGGGAGGAAAACCGTTAGCTGGGATAGTTGGTCTTCTTTGTTTATTGGAAGTTGGGGCTTTATTATTACTGATGTTCCCGAATTAGCTGGTCAAGATTTGATAAACATGTGACATCCTCCACACACTGACCCTTTGGTTACAGTCTGGGCTTTCCAATCTTACCACTGGGCATTCCTAGTTGTTCTCTTTCGAGATTTCGCCTCTGACCTAGCTTGAGCCACCTCACCTCCGGGCAGACAGATTGCATAGGGGTTTTATACTCCCCAGTGTCCCTGGGTACTGATTTGTTCTAAACCATGCTGCTTGATGACAACAGCAGCGGCATGATCTCTAGTGCTTGAATATCTACAAACATCACATTGATGCACGCGTTCCGATCCCCCACTAGTTACATTGGCTTTAATCTTGTCAACAGACTCCTATATCCGGCAAGCTGTCTTAAAAGCTAATTACCAAAAAAAATACCGCCAGCTCAAGTTAAACCAGCGATTATCCTTAGGTGCGCTCTTGCCATTAAGAATTTAATTTTTAATGGCAAGAGCGTACCTGTGGATTTACTTCGTTTTTAATTTCGCGTCTTTCTATTGGTGAACCTTCTAGTGGGCGAGGTAATCTCGCCGGGGTATTAACCAAAGAAATTGGTCTACTTTACATCGAAGAACCAACTCCCACATAGGCACCATAGAAGAAAAGACCAACCACTACGAGGACACCAGTACCAGCGACAGTGGCAACTATCCATAAAGGAATTCTTCCCCCTCCAGACACAGCTTATACCTCCAATTTTAAATCAAGTTTTTTTTAGATGCAGTTAACGATAGAAGGCTTAATAACTAGTCTTAATAACTAGTAATTTCCTTGAAAAGCCTCCCTATTGGTAAGGGTTTTGTCTAACTCCGTTTCAGGAGCAAAGTAGTAAATTTCCGATTAACCGGAAATTACCAGGGAATTAACTAAGAGTCTTTTCCCGTCTACATCCTAGCCTTCTCTAAGATGGAGATTTAGACGAATCTGTTAAATCAGTTAATTGAAGAAATAACTAGAAAACAGAATACCAAGCACAAAAATCAGTAATAGACCTAAGTAAAGAGACGTCCGATTGAGTTCAACCGGCTGTCTATTGGGATTGGAATTCCGATCCATAATTGCTTCTCCTATCGTTGAATAAATTGCATGGCTGCGATCGCGCCTAAGAAAAAGACTGAAGGAACGGCTAGGGTATGAACCGCTAACCATCTAACCGTGAAAATCGGATACGAAACTGGTTGATTGGGATTACTGCTAGTCATGATTGTCTGCCTTTATCTAAAAAACCTTATGGAGCAAATTCTTCAACTTGCTGTTTAGCATTGTAGCGGTCGGAAACGATTGGTAGTTCCATCCGCTCTTGAGTAAAGTATTCATTAGGACGGGGTGTGCCAAACGCATCGTAAGCCAGACCAGTGCTAACAAAAAGCCAACCAGCGATAAATAGGGCTGGGATAGTAACACTGTGAATGACCCAGTAACGAACGCTGGTAATAATGTCACCAAACGGACGTTCTCCAGTTGTACCTGCCATCGTAGATTCCTCCTACCAACAACCGTTTAAAATTCCATAACTATAATAGTTCTAAGTGCCGTTTTTTTCTACATCTTCGATGTTGAAAGATAAAACGAAACTGACTGGCATCGGTCATAGGGATTTCCAAGCCCTAAGCTTCCTGGCTAGGCAGCTCATACTTGAGTAAAACTCCTTTCTGACCAATGACAAACCCCTGTTCTGGTGTTACAAAGACTATTTTGTAAAAATTCGAGGGAACATCCCTAAGATCCCGGTCTTTTTGCCAGGTTTTTCCACCATCAAAGCTACAAAGCAAATTACCACTGCCACCTGCTACCCAAATTTCATTGGGTGTGCGATAGGCTAAGTCAAGTAATCCCAAGCTGTTGGAAAAATCTGGATAAATTGGTTCTTCCCACTCTTCTTGGTTTTCGGCAGTGCTAAATTGTACCTGACCACCCCGGGCCAAAATCCACAGACGACCATCGGGGGTAAACCCCATATTCTGAAGACGCTTGGAACTGTAACGATTATGCTGTAACCAAGCACTCTGACCTGGATCCCAAGTGGAGTAAAAGTTACCTCTAGCAGACACAGCTACGTAACTACCATCTTCAGACCGGGAAATATTACGGGTGACTCCGACCGCCTGTGCTACCTGTGCTTTCCAGGTTTTACCAGCATCCTTAGTCTGATAAATTGCGCCAACATCAGTGGTCATTTCTGCTGAGTTGGGTCCGAGAGCCAGGATTCTGTTGGGTGAACCTGGTAATTTTTCACTTAAGAGAATGCGAGACCAAGATTGACCCCCATCAGTAGTATGGAGCATGATTGAGGGTTGACCAACAATCCACCCCTCATCACCAGCAAAGCTTACAGAGGAGAAGCGATAATTTTCATCTCCGAGATCCAAGCCTTTCTGTTCCCATGTATTCCCGCCATCCTTAGTCTCAAAAATTGTGGCATAGCTACCGACAATCCATCCATGACTAAGATCCCCGGTAAAGCCAAGGTCTTGCATGGTCGCTTCTGTAGGTAAGGAAATAACCGCCCAAGGATTATAGCTTGTGGATGAAGGAAATTTGCAGCTGACACAAATTAATGCCACCGCCAGTAATATTAAAATTTGTTTCAGCGTTTTCATCAAATATCTCATTATTTCCAGAACTTCTTGAGTATGGCAGCGTTCTCCGTAGTTTTTCAGACCCCACCAAGGGCGATGGCTTCTAGATCTAAGCTTTGGTGATGCCAGCAGTTGCTCACGTTCACGCATACAAGCCAACTGCCCTGATTTCAGTTCAAACCGTAAAGGCTCAGAAAAAACAAAAAGCCTAATCCTAAAGCGGCAAAAATTAAAAGGTTTTTTTGTGCTGGTGTCATGCGGTTAACACCGAAACCATAGGTAAGATTCTCCTGAAATCCAGACGGAGCATTAACAGCACCAATATTAATAAACTGAATTTTCGGAGCGCCGCACACTGGACAGCGCCAATCATCTGGCAAATCCTGATATAATGTCCCTCCTGGAACATTGCGATTACTATCTCCCTTAGTCGGATCGTAAACATAGCCACAAGCACGGCATTCATAGCTGCTGGGTGCCTGTTCAGCTAGGGTTTGCTCTGGGGCTCGTTCAGTCATGCCTCTGTAAGCTTAAGCAGCAAATCTTAATAACTATGTTAAAAAATATTATCACACACTAAGTGTCAGATTTTCTTAACTTTCGATTTAAGCTCAGGAGTTTCAAGGGAGATGCCTGACCCGATTTTTGATCAACCCTTGAAACAGTAGGGTCTTCTAGGGAGAGGGAGTAGAATCAACTACGAGCAACCTTCAAGTCTATGGTAGTCATTGGCTTTTGAGAAGCAACCACTGACCCCTGACGACCGTTCAAAGGGGCAGAGCACCTATAATAAAGTTTGTAAAGAAGTACTAACGCCAGTTTTTACCTGGCACTGACCAATTGTGTTTGTTCTTAGCGGTTACGAGTATCTCTTAGGCTTCATACTAGCTTGCAGCTTAGTGCCCCTACTAGCCCTGTCGGCTTCCAAGCTTTTGCGACCTAGCCATCGGGAGCCAGAGCGGCGCACCACCTATGAATCTGGTATGGAACCAGTGGGGGGTGCTTGGATTCAGTTCAACATTCGTTACTATATGTTCGCCCTGGTGTTCGTGATTTTCGATGTTGAAACTGTATTCCTGTATCCCTGGGCTGTCGCCTTCAATCGCCTGGGATTACTGGCATTTGTGGAAGCCCTAATTTTTATTGCAATTCTTGTGATTGCTCTGGTTTACGCTTGGCGCAAAGGAGCCTTGGAATGGTCATGAAATCTAATGTTACAAAAGATAGTGCTGCTATAGAACAGCAGCAAACAAACAAAATTCTTAACCCGATTGAGCGAACGCAAGTCACTCAAGACCTATCGGAAAATGTAATCTTAACTACAGTAGACGACCTTTACAACTGGGCGCGGCTTTCCAGCCTCTGGCCGATGTTGTATGGTACGGCTTGCTGCTTCATTGAATTTGCAGCAATGATTGGGTCGCGGTTTGACTTTGACCGTTTTGGTTTGGTTCCTCGTTCTAGCCCCAGGCAAGCGGATTTAATTATCACAGCCGGTACCATAACCATGAAAATGGGACCAGCACTGGTTCGTCTTTATGAGCAGATGCCAGAGCCAAAGTACGTCATTGCCATGGGAGCTTGTACTATCACTGGCGGCATGTTTAGCGTTGATTCTCCAACAGCAGTCCGTGGTGTGGATAAATTAATTCCAGTGGATGTCTATATACCTGGTTGTCCCCCTCGTCCAGAAGCAATCATGGATGCTATTGTCAAGCTTCGCAAAAAGGTTGCTAACGAGTCGATTCAGGAGCGTGGTCAGCTTAAGCAAACTCACCGTTACTACAGCACCACTCACAACATGAAAGTTGTACCAGAGATTTTGACCGGTAAGTACCTGCAATCAGAGGAACGCTATACTGCACCCAAGCAGTTGACCGAGGGGATGGGAATAGCAGTACCACCAGCACTCAAATCCTATCAAAAGCAGGAGGTAGAGCGTGGCTGAAGATTCAAAACCCGTAGAGCAAAATACACAACCCTCGGAGATAGTTGAAGCAGGAATTGTCTCTGGATGGCTCAAGGAAAACGGTTTTGACCATGAGTTCATGGAGCTGGATCACCTAGGCGTTGAGGTACTCAAAGTTGAACCAGATGTCTTGCTTCCCATTGCTACTGCTCTATACGCCTATGGGTTTAACTACCTCCAATGTCAAGGAGGCTATGATTTTGGTCCTGGGGCAGACTTGGTCAGCTTTTACCACTTGATTAAAGTGAGTGATAATGCTGATCAGCCTGAGGAAGTGCGTGTAAAAGTCTTCCTACCACGAGATAATCCTAAGGTTCCCTCGGTGTACTGGATTTGGAAAGCTGCTGATTGGCAGGAGCGGGAAACCTACGATATGTTCGGTATAGTTTTTGAAGGACACCCTAACCTGAAGCGGATTTTGATGCCAGAAGATTGGGTGGGTTGGCCTTTGCGGAAGGATTATATATCACCGGACTTCTACGAATTACAGGATGCTTATTGATTAGTTATTGGTTTGAGATCGTTTCCCTGATGCGTTAGCGTAGCGGCTCGTACCGAGCATCGCGTAGTTTTATCAAAGGTCAATCGCTTTTAGCATGGCCTACGGCCAATCCCGTAGCTTTACCAAAGGTCAATCGCGAACGGAACATCTAGCTTTGCTAACTCCCTAAGAGGGATGATTGCTTATATTAACCAACTTACATTTAACCGATTGACCTTGGCCAAAAGGCCACGCTACGCGAACGGTCACGCTACGCGAACGGATGATTGTAAGTTGGTTACCAAAAAAATGGGTAATCGCGCCCCGTCCTTCTAGGACGGCTTTTAAGTTGACGCTTATCTAGCGCCAGGTTATAATTCAAAGATAGGGTACAGGCTGAAAAACCGTAGGCTGAGCCGGGAGAGAGACCCGTAACTTATCGACCTTAAAGTAGTAATGCCCGGAGGGTAGGGAATCTCCTCCTTAAAAACCCAATCATCAATTAAAAGTTGGTGTGTGAACCCAGAAGAATCACACTTTGAGAAAAAAACGGTACGGTGGGGCACACCGGAACCAAACGAAAGGAAGAGAAACAGATTTTTTAAGGCACTTCCAAAGAGTAGTTAAACGCTATCGCGAGAACTGCCCTCTGGGTCTATGGTGAATTAACTAGGAATTTAGTCTTGACGGATTCTCGGTTGAGTATTGTCTTGTTTTTGGCGGCGTCAAAGATGAGAACTCCATGGTTTAAGGCGGCAAGGCCGTAGGCCACGCTACGCGAACGTTGATCTAGGAATCCCCGCGCCTTTAGGCCGGGGAGTGTCAATTAAGTCATATCAACTGACATGAATTTGGGTAAAAATAAATCCAGGTAATAGATAATGGGTCGTTTTCCTCCTATTTTACCCTCTTACCTACGACCCAATTATCAATTGTCGCCTCACTAACCTAAAGCTTGGGCGAGATCTTCTAGAAGATCATCAGTATGTTCAAGACCAACAGACATCCGTAACAGATTGTCTGGGGTTCGGGTGCCAGGAAATTCCATGGAAGCACGATGTTCAACTAAACTCTCGACACCACCCAAGCTAGTAGCTCGTGTAAATACCTTCACCTTGCCAGTAAAGGCAAAAGCATCTTCGATGTTTCCTTTGACCTGGAAAGAAATCATACCCCCAAACAGGTTCATCTGAGCAGCCGCAATTCCATGTCCTGGATGGTTTGGTAATCCGGGATAATGAACAGCTTCTACTTGGGAGTGTTCTTTTAAAAACTGTGCCACCTTCAAGGCATTTTCTGAATGAGCTCTCATGCGGTAGGGTAAGGTCTGAATGCTCCGCAAGAGTAACCAACAGTCGAAAGGGGCGGCTACTGAACCGCCAGCCATCTGAATTGTTTTAATTTTGTGAAAAAATTCATCCTTAACCTTAGTAATCACGGCACCTCCTAAGACATCACTGTGTCCACCGAGATACTTGGTTGTGGAGTGGATAACCAAATCAGCACCCAACTCCAATGGACGTTGGCTAATCGGTGTTGCCCAAGTGTTATCGCAAACACAACAAATATTATACTGATTGGCAATGTGGGCAATCTTGCTGATATCGGTAATCCTTAACATCGGATTGGAAGGCGTTTCTATCCAAATCAGCTTGGTTTTGGGTTGAACTGCTTCCATCACTGTGGTAGGATTAGCCATATCTACAAAAGTGACCCCCAGATTCCAAGGCCCAAAAATTTCTCGTAAGAGAAACCCAGTTCCTGTGTAACTATCTAGAGGCGCAATTACATGGTCTCCAGGGGACAATGCCTGGAAGATACTCAAGGTAGCTGCTGAACCAGAAGAAAAAGCGGCGGCGGCTGCCCCACCCTCTAGTTTAGATAGGCATTTTTCCAGACTATCCCGATTTGGGTTATTATCTCGACTGTAATTATAACCCTGAGGGTAGCTACCGTCTGGCTGACGTTCAAATGTAGTAGATAGATAGATTGGGGAAACTACTGCCCCTGTGGCTGAATCAATATTATGGCCAGCATGCACTGCCAGTGTTTCAATTTTCATGCAACCTTTTGCTCACATCACTGATAATACCTGTTCAGAGGTAAGACGCTAAAAATATATAAATTGTGAATATATAAATTTTGGCGTTCCTCATACTTATGAGGTACTGTCAATTTTATTCCGCCCTTATTAAGGAGGGGGAGGGGGATTCGTACTCCCCACTCCCTACTCCCTATTCCCTAAAACCCAGGGCTTTGTACCTCACCTCACCCAATTGAAAACTGCGATATATACATGTTGGCCATATCATGCCGCATTAATCCGGTCTACGTTGTGTTATTGACTACATAAGACTTGCTTATCACTGACAATAGGGGTAAAACTTAATCGAAACCCATATTCACTAAGGTTTGTTGCCAAATTGCCATTACCATAACAGAACTTTACCAATCGTTTTAATTGGCTTGAGTGACTTATAGGCTTCCCATTGCCCCGGTATGATAGGGGAGTTGTTGGTAATTATAAAAAAATTGTGAAAAAAATTACACTCTTAGGTTCCACTGGCTCAATAGGTACCCAAACTCTCGATATTGTTAATCAATACCCCGAGCAATTCCAGTTAGTGGGATTGGCAGCTGGGCGTAATGTGGAAATGTTAGGGGCTCAAATTCGGCAATTTCGACCGATAATTGCCGCAATTCGTGATCAAGAGAAATTACCAGAACTTAAAGCAGCAATTGCTGACCTTGACCCCCAACCTATTCTTTTAGGGGGCGAAGCTGGAGTGGTAGAAGTGGCACGCTATGGTGATGCGGAAGCTGTAGTTACTGGCATTGTGGGCTGTGCGGGTTTGTTGCCTACTATTGCTGCTATTGAAGCGGGTAAAGACATTGCTTTAGCGAATAAAGAAACTCTAATTGCAGGTGGTCCAGTGGTACTACCCTTAGTGGAAAAACATGGTATCAAGCTGCTACCAGCTGACTCAGAACATTCGGCAATTTTTCAGTGTCTTCAGGGAGTGCCAGCAGAGGGATTGCGGCGGATTATCCTAACCGCATCCGGGGGGGCTTTCCGAGATTGGTCCGTGGACAAGTTAGCTTCAGTCAAGGTTGCTGATGCCCTGAAGCATCCCAACTGGTCTATGGGACGTAAAATTACTGTAGACTCTGCCACTCTGATGAATAAGGGATTGGAAGTGATTGAGGCTCACTTCCTGTTTGGCATGGATTATGACCACATCGACATTGTGATTCATCCCCAGAGTATTATTCACTCCCTGATTGAACTACAAGATACCTCAATGTTAGCTCAGTTAGGTTGGCCAGATATGCGCTTACCTTTACTCTATGCCCTCTCATGGCCGGAACGGATCTATACCGATTGGGAACCACTAGATTTGGTGAAAGCTGGTAATTTGACTTTTAGGGAACCGGATCATCAGAAATATCCCTGTATGGGCATCGCTGATGCCGCTGGTCGGGCTGGTGGATCGATGCCAGCGGTATTGAATGCAGCGAATGAGCAGGCAGTTGCCCTATTCCTAGAGGAGAAAATTGGTTATTTGGATATTGCTCGTTGTATTGAATCTGTATGCGATCGCCACCAAGCTGATAACTGTTCCAATCCTTCCTTAGAGGATATCTTGGCAGCAGATCAATGGGCAAGACAGGAAGTTATAGCTGCTAGTAAGTTGCTCCGGGATTCGATCACTTTCCCGCAGCCTGTCGCTTCAACAAGTTGATTGGCTTCAAGACCTGCTCAGAAATCTAAAAAACGTTTTGGGAACCTCTCGCCCATAGCCCCGACCTTAAGCGCTAGCTCAGTCGGGGTAGTTTACGCTATCAAAACTTCCAGCAAATGTGAGAACCCCCGTGCTTTAGCCGGGGTCAGAAGTTACCGTAAGAATAAGGCAGCCTTGTCTTGATGCAGTCGCTCATGGGGGAAACCACGGCAGTCGCTCATGGTTAGAAGTTACCGTAAGACAGGCTCGCCTTAATCTATAAGTTTTACCCCTTTTCTGCATAACCGACCAACCATAAAGGCTCAACTGTCTTACGGTTTCGTCTCCGGGGGGAACCCCCTTTGGCGGCGCTGCCTCCCCAAGACCGCGCAAATCACGCTAATCATAAAGTTTTAACCCTTTTGTTAATAGCCGACCAACCATAAAGGCTGCCTTATTAATCAGGTTTCGTCTCCGGGATGAAACTCAGAGACTGGAAATATCGGCGTCGTGTCCATCTTCTCTCTTACCCAGCTTTCTAGTAATTCTCCAACACTGGTATTCGATTCTTTAGCTGATAGTTGAAGCCATTTCCAGGCCGCCCCAGTGAACCAAACGGTATGGGGCTTCTTTAGTTCATTGTGGTGTACGGGTATCCCCCTCATTCTTTTTCTAGTTTTCCGTTGATTTGTTGTTGACATATTTAGAATCGGCGTCTATACTAGACATATGATAGCAAAAAGGTCGAGGTTATCAACATGTATAAAACAATTCCAGTAAGAGCTAATTTTTCCTACGAAGAAAAGGCGTTTTGGGAATTTCAGTGCAGGCAAGCCAACAGCTTGTTTAACTGTGCTGTTTATTATGCAAAACAGAAACAATATAAATGGCTAGAGGAACAAGAAGCTTTTACTACCTATTGGCGTGATGACGAATTAAGGGCTGGCTGGAAAACATACAAATGCAGTATTAAATACCCTGAGATAGACAAAGCCTTGAAAATGTCTCCTCACTATAAAGGGATGGCAGCTCAATCTGCTCAACAAACCCTCAAAACTGTAGGAGAAGCGATTGCTAGTTATAACAAATTAGTAGGGTTGTATTACCAAGGGAAAGTTGATAGACCAAGGTTCCCTCGTTATAGAAAATCAGGAGGGATGGCATTTGTCACTTTTCCCAAGCAGGCTTTAAGTTATAAAGAGGGATTGTTTTATCCTTCTGTCAGCAAAGAAAGTAAGCCAGAATTGCTGACTCAAATAGCTCTAGATCCACCGGATTTTATAGACCCGGACTGGGTAAAAGAAGTAACAATCCGTCCCTGTTACGGACAGCTATGGATCGACTGGGTTATCGATGATGGAAAGCAACCACTAACTACTAACCCCAACCTTGATTACTCCCACGCCCTAGGAATAGACCATGGTGGCGACAACTGGTTAACCTGTGTTTCAACTTTGGGAAAAAGCTTTATTATTGATGGCAAAAAGCTCAAAGCCATGAACCAAGGGTATTCTCGGCTAGTGGCCAAGTATAAATCTGGTAAATCAGAAAAGTACTGGGATTCTAACTTAGACAGAATCCAGTTGAGACGTAACAACCAGATGCGAGATGCTATAAACAAAGCTGCTCGTTTTATTATTAATCGCTGCCTAAACGATGGGATAGGCAATATTGTGATCGGCTGGAACGAAGGACAGAAAAACCGTTCCAATATGGGAAAAAAAAGTAACCAACAGTTTGTAGCTATTCCCACTAAACGGTTAATTGAAAGACTTAAACAGCTTTGTTCCGAGTATGGAACAAACCTAATAATCACAGAAGAGTCCTATACCAGTAAAGCGTCTTTCTTAGATAGTGACTCCTTACCAAACCATGGTGAAAAACCCAACGGATGGAGATCTTCGGGGAAAAGAGTTAGACGTGGTCTGTATAGAACTGCTTCCGGAAAATTGATCAACGCCGATACTAACGGCGCTGCCAACATTATCCGTAAAGTAACCACACAGTCATTCGACCTGACCAAGGTGGTTAGGGGAGCATTGACACTCCCGCATCGATACGATTTATTCACATCATTATCTAAATCATATCGAAATAAAGGTGGAGCGGTACGGGTTCACCCTACCGCGTAACATCCTTTGAGAATCCCCCTCTTTTAAGTGGGGGAGATGTCAAGTGCTTGCCTTAAACTTGTGAGTGGACAATAAAAGAAGTTGGAGAGCTACTTATGGACGCCGCTGCACTCTGGCAACGCTATCAGGATTGGCTTTATTACCACGAAGGATTAGAGCTTTACCTCGATATCAGCCGTATGGGGTTTGATGATGCCTTTGTGGAGGCGATGCTGCCTAAGTTTGAAAAGGCATTTAAGGATATGGATGCCCTAGTCAACGGTGCGATCGCAAACCCTGATGAAAACCGCATGGTCGGTCACTACTGGCTAAGAAACCCGGACTTAGCCCCAACTCCAGAACTCCAACAAGACATTGTCAACACTCTCGAAAAAATTGAAACCTTTACCCAAAATGTCCACACGGGTGCCATCCATCCCCCTAGGGCAGAAAAATTTACTGATGTTATTTCCATTGGTATTGGGGGTTCTGCCCTAGGTCCTGAGTTTGTCGCTGAAGCCCTCGCGTTAGACTCTCCTCCTTTAGCCATTCACTTTATTGACAATACTGACCCAGCTGGCATTGATGCTGTGCTGACCCAACTTCAAGACCGATTGTCTAGCACTCTGGTATTAGTCATCTCCAAATCTGGGGGAACACCAGAAACTCGTAACGGCATGGTGGAAGTTAAAACAGCCTACGAGTCTCAGAATCTAGACTTTGCATCCCAGGCTGTTGCCATTACGGGTGTTGGCAGCAAACTAGATCAATTAGCAAAATCTGAAGGTTGGCTGGCCACCTTTCCCATGTACGATTGGGTAGGAGGACGTACCTCTGAAATGTCAGCCGTAGGACTACTTCCAGCTTCACTACAAGGGATTGATATCCGTCAGATGCTGGCTGGTGCTAAAGATATGGATAGCGCTACCAGTAGCCCCGAGCTCAAAAGCAATCCAGCAGCGTTACTTGCCCTATGCTGGTATTTTGCTGGCAATGGTAAGGGAGAGAAAGATATGGTGATGTTGCCTTACAAAGACAGTCTATTGCTATTCTCCCGTTACTTACAGCAGCTGGTAATGGAATCTCTAGGTAAGGAAAAAGACCTAGATGGGAATACGGTTTATCAGGGCATTGCAGTTTATGGTAACAAAGGCTCAACGGATCAACATGCCTACGTACAGCAACTTCGGGAAGGTGTTCCCAATTTCTTTGTCACGTTCATTGAAGTCTTAGAAGACCGACAAGGGAAGTCTCCAGAAGTAGAAGCCGGTGTAACTGCGGGAGACTATCTATCAGGTTTATTACAAGGTACTCGGCAAGCGTTGTATGAAAATCAACGGGATTCCATTACCGTAAGCATTCGTCAGGTCAATCCTAGAACCGTGGGGGCATTAATTGCCCTGTATGAACGTGCTGTTGGTCTTTATGCATCCTTGGTGAATATCAATGCCTATCACCAACCTGGGGTAGAAGCGGGTAAAAAAGCCGCCGCTGCCATTCTGGATTTACAGAAAAAGGTGATGGAGGTACTACACCAGGAAAGTGCGGCCATATCTGTTTCGGAGTTAGCTCAGAAAGTGGGAGCCCCTGACCAAATTGAAGGGATTTACAAATTGCTGCGTCATCTGGCTTATAACCAGCGGGGTATTGTCTTAGAAGGGAATCTGGGGCAACCAAGTAGTCTAAAAGTTTCTGCTGTATAAGCTAAGACACATTTGACCTTTTTTGTTGACGGTTGACTGTTAATCCTTGACAACTAACCGTCAACTTAAAGGCTAGTTAACAAAAAACACGTTAGGCTTCCTAGTCAACTCAAGAAACTTGCTAGAATAGAAAGCATAAAAGGTTATATTTTATCTTAAATGTAACCTTTTTTACAAAAAAATTAACGTTTTTTAAAATTTTGGTTATGCTGGCCATAAAGGTAGCTTAATTAAAGAGGTCAGAGGTGCAATGGCTCAGTCTGATGTAGTAACTGTCGGTCAATACCTTACTCAACGCCTGCAAGGCGCTGGTGTCAAGCATATTTTTGGCGTAGTAGGAGATTACGTCCTCGGTCTGATGGATGTCTTGCTAGAGAGTTCTGTAGAGTTAATCTACACCTGTAACGAACTCAATGCCGGATATGCAGCTGATGCCTATGCCCGCCTTAATGGTGTTGGTGGGTTGTGCGTTACCTATAATGTCGGTGGACTCAGTCTAGTCAATGCGGTGGCTGGTGCCTATGCTGAGCTAGTTCCCCTGATCGTGATTAGTGGAGCGCCTAACAGTTCCCAGCGGCAGCAAAAGTTACTCCTACATCACACTGCTGGTAATTACAATCTACAGCTGGAAATTTTTGAAAAAATTACAGTGGCAGCCGTGAGGCTTACCAGCCCTAGTCAAGCGGCAAGGCAAATCGACCAAACTATTGCTGCTTGTTTGCGCCACCGCAGACCTGTATACATTGAAATCCCCTCAGACTTAGTCAATCAACCTTGTCCTGTTACTGGGGAGCGTGACTTACCAGAAACCCCAATTATGGATGTCCACGCTTTATCAGAGGCAGTTGAAGAGGCGGTAAGTTTGCTAGACCAATCCCAGCATCCCGTTATTATAGCTGGGGTTGAACTCCACCGCTACGGTATAGCAGACCAACTTACCCACCTGCTGGAGCAGACAGGATATCCCTTCGCTACGACTCTGTTAGGCAAGTCAATCATCTCGGAAAGCCACCCACAATTCATTGGTAGTTATGCAGGAGCGTTCAGTCAGGAGTATGTACGCCAACGAGTTGAAACAGCAGACTGTATTTTATGCTTGGGTGCCTTCATGTCAGACATTAATCTGGGTGGTTTCACTGCCCAACTGCCCGAAGAGCGATTAATTAACGCTAATTCTGACAAAGTTAAAATCAAACACCACTTTTATTCTCCAGTGTATCTAGCGGATTTCATGGCTGGTGTAACTGCCAAACTTCAGAAGAAAAAATCTGATGTCTTGGATATCAAGCCAGCTATAGAGTCTTTGTCTAAAGGCTTTGAGTCACAACCTGAGCAAAAGCTAACTAACGCCAGATTCTATGAGCGGATGACTCACTTTATTGATGATGACTCAATCGTGATTGCTGAAACTGGTGATGCTTTAATTGCTACCGTTGATTTGGTACTCCAAGGAAACAGCGACTACATTGGACAGGCGCTTTACACATCTATTGGCTTCTCAGTTCCTGCCTGCCTAGGAGTCGCTTTGGCTGTTCCTGACCGTAGACCGATTGTGTTTGTCGGTGATGGTGCCTTCCAGATGACCTGTCAGGAAATGTCTACGATTATTAGGCATCAACTTAACCCGATTATCTTCTTAATTAATAATGACGGGTACACTATTGAGCGGGCTATCCATGAAGGATCGTACAACAATATTCAACCTTGGAAATATCATCAGTTACCCAAGGTTTTTGGCGATAGCTGGAGTTGCCAAGTGCGTACTGAAGGTGAGCTAGAACAAGCTTTAGAACAAGCAAAAGTTAACCACAATAGTATCTCCTTTATCGAAGTTCATTTAGATCGCCTCGATTGCTCTGATGGTGTCAAGCGCTTGGGGAAAGCGTTAAGTGCTATGCAAGGATTATCATCAGAGTAGTAGCTGCTATAGGCCAGAGGGGGGGCTAACTGACTAATTAATCACAAGGGTGCTTCTTTCAGCAAGCCTAAGGTATCTTGTTGTCTAGGTATCTAGATTAATTTTACCAGGCAACTCCTATCTCCACACAGTTCTGACGGAGCTGGCGTCGCCTTTAGGCGACGCTACGCGAACGAAGTATTTTTGGTCACCAATTGAGCACCAGATGACCTAGCTTAGGAGTAGGTTTGTTGTGACATACTCCCACACTGATCAATCGTTTCAGTGTGGGCTTCTTGCCAACTCCACCTATGGGTTAGGATGCAAGGCCAAAGGCCACGCTACGCGAACGGCAAGCTTTATTAACGATACGGGATGCCCCTCCGCACCGGAACAATACAACTCGTTCTTTCTTTTTAGATAAGCAGGTGGCGGTTAGCTCTTATTTTGTCTTCCCTGCTATTTACATTATACCGTCTTAAGGGCTGTTTATCAAAGCTTCTGTCAGCGATTCATCTGACACTCATGGCGTAGCATTGAGATGTGAGGCTTCTCGCGGATCTAGCTAAATGTCAGTACTATAGTTATCCCATGCCATTGATTATTCTGGTTGCAGATGACGACCTGGGCACTCGTTTGTCTGTAAGCGATTATCTGGAAATGTCAGGTTATTCAGTTATTACTGCTGAAAATGGTCAGCAAGCGCTGTCTATGATTGAGACTTATCACCCTCACCTTCTGGTTACAGATATTAATATGCCCCGAATAGATGGCTATGAACTGGTGAGAAAATTGCGTCAGAAGCCCCCATTGCGGTTGTTACCTGTTGTATTTTTAACCGAACTCAATAGCACCAATCAACGCATCAAGGGTTATCAGTCTGGGTGTGATGTCTACCTACCTAAGCCCTTTGAGATGCAAGAATTAGGTGCAGTGATTCAAAGTTTGCTAGTGCGATCGCAAATGATTCATACGGAGTTACGATTCTCACCACCACAGACTACAAAAGAGCCGGTTGATAAACCACCATCGATATCAATCAACTCCGTAGAGATTAATCATCAATCAGGGAATAATACCCAAGCTCATGCTCTACACCTGACCGAGCGGGAACAGCAAGTATTGAATTTACTGACTACAGGTTTATCCAATGTCGAAATCGGTAACCAATTACACCTGAGTCCAAGGACAATCGAGAAATACGTTAGTAGTCTGTTCAGAAAAACTGATACGAGTAACCGAGCTGAACTCTTACGATTTGCCTTAGAACACCATTTAATCCAATGAATTAATCAAGTTAACCACCCATGGCACAAACGCTGAGTTCACCATTAATAATTATTAGTGCTTGGCAGTGTTTAGTTTTGCCTAGTCTTGGTGTAATTGTCAACAACGTGTTCCAGCAGACCTTCGCAAGCGTCTAGCAGTAAATCAATTACCTTATTAAAACCCTCTGGTCCACCGTAGTATGGATCGGGGACTGAGCGCTCGGTGTGATGACGGGCAAAATCACACATTAGTCTTACTTTATCTTTATACTTGCCAGCTGGATCAACAGAGATAATATCTTCGTAGTTTTGCTGATCCATAGCTAAAATCAGGTCAAATTCTTCCAAGTCAGACCGATTAAACTGCCGTGCTTTCCCCTGGAGTACAATCCCCCGACGTTTGGCAGCTGCTGTCATACGCCGATCTGGGGCAGAACCGATATGATAACTCGAAGTACCAGCGGAATCGCCGACAATTTGGTCAGAAAGATTTGCTTGTGCTATTAAGTGATTCATGATGTTCTCCGCTGAGGGAGAACGGCAGATATTACCAAGGCAGACAAAGAGTAACTTGCAAGGCATGAGTATATTATTTGGTCAACTACGAGCTGCGCCGTGTTAAGTTTAGCAACGAAATGGCTCTATGGGATAGTTGAACCCATGTGGTCTCATGTCGCTTCATGGTTCAATGTCTAGCAACGCAGTGATTTAAATACAGCAAGTTGTAAAGGGATACCTCCTAACAAGAACGGTTATGCAAGGAAGAGATTTAATATTTAAGTCGCGCCGTAGCCTTTACCGCAAGCGCCGCCGACGGTTTAACCTACTGACGATTCTCACAGGGATAGTTCTAAGTTTGATGATTGTGGAATTGTTGGCTCGTTTCTTACTGGCTGCGGTCGGCAAAATTAATGATATAGCTACCTACAAGGGGGCACCCAGAGATTTCACTGTTTACCGTCCCAAGTTCCTTGACCAGACACAGCAGCTTTATGATGGATTACCAGACCTTGGTGATCTAGCTGTCCAACGGGATCTAGCTGTAGGTTACAGTTTATTGGGGAAGCAACAGAGCGATTTCTGGCGCATTAATGAGCAGGGTTTCCGGGACGACGACCCTGTTCCCTTGGTCAAACCCAAAAATGAAATTCGGATTTTTTTGTTAGGTGGCTCGACAGCCTTCGGTCAAGGGAATGCCAATAATCAAGTTACCATCGCCAGCTACTTAGAAGCTCGTCTCAATGAACGGATAAAACAGCAGAGGAGTTCCCCACAGAAATACCGACCGATGACTTTACCCCCTTCTGAACCGGAATTAAAGCAAGCACTTGCTCTGCCGCCAAAGATTCGAAATGGTAAGTATCGTGTAATCAACGCCGCCGTACCAGGTTATACCTCTGGCAATACACTAGCTCAGTTAGCACTCAAGATTTTACCTTACAGTCCAGATGCAGTAATAGTGTTGGGTGGATACACAGACTTGATGACCCCCAGTGACCAAAATTTAACAGATATTCCTAACACAGAAGCCTTCTTGCAAAATGCGACCGGGCATTTTTGGACTCATCTGACTCAGCAGTTGAAGCATTTAGTTACAAAAACTTATCTCGCTAAAGCAATCACATACTGGGTCTTTGATCCTCAGGCGTCAGTGAGTCAGCGGTCTCTAGTAATGAAGGGGGACGTTATGCCACTGAAGAAGTATCTTCCTCAGGAATCCGATGAACTGGAACGTCGATTGACGCGCTATCGAAATAACCTCAGACATATGCTGCGTTTAACAGCAGGACAGCGAATTCCTTTACTAGTTGCTGTCCAACCAGAAATCACTGGTCGTGGCAACAACAAGATCAAACCAGCAGAGAAGGAAATTTTGCAGCAGTTAGGAAAGGTTTACCAGGAACAAGTGCAAGCCAATTATCCCAAATTGGTGGTAGCGGGTCAGCAACTGGAGAAAGGTTTTCCCAAAAATATCAAGGTTCTCAACTTGTACACAATTTATCAAAACTTTCCCGAACTCGCCTTTGATGATGCCATTCACTTGACAGAAGCAGCCAATATACAGGTGGCTAAGAGCTTATATTATGGACTTACTTCACTGCCAAAACTACAGGTAGCTTCGTTGTACTCAAATCTTGATAAGTAGTCAGGCATTAATTAGGATATTCGGCATGAGGTTTGAAACCATAAAGAATTGATTAATGTCCTCATGCCTATAGTTTTTTCCTACGGAATCCCGAGGGGGGATGGAGCGATGAGGTTATAAACCTGGCAAGTTTAACCCACTGGTAAGTTCTTCCATGCGCTCCCGCATAGTGGCTGTGGAGGTCTCATAGGCATTTTTCATGGCTGCTAACACCAGTTCAGATAAAGCCTCAGCTCCTTGATTGATAGCATCCTCAGAAATCTCTACACGTAGGGGTTCCTGATTGCCACTGAGAAACACCTTTACTCGACCGTCTTCCCCTGATGTTCCCTCAATTTCCATTTGCTCCAACTGATCCTGGAGCTCTTTGGCACCCTTTTGAACTTCTTGAGCTTTTTTGAACGCTTCGGCTAGTTCTTTCATCTTGCCGAGACCGAGACCAAATCCTTTTCCTTTGTCTTGTGTCATAAAAAATCCCAGTTAAGTTTAGAAACCCCCTGTCTAATGACCGGGGAAGAAAAACAAACGTCAAGCGCAGTTTTAACCCCTGGCCAGATCGGCAATA
Source organism: Moorena sp. SS36440bin_2 (assembly GCA_011524395.1). Taxonomy (GTDB): domain Bacteria; phylum Cyanobacteriota; class Cyanobacteriia; order Cyanobacteriales; family Coleofasciculaceae; genus Moorena. The sequence goes on along the minus strand of WTKN01000129.1, from coordinate 12,605 downwards.
AGCCCAGTGTATGGGCAAGGGGCGAGCTGACATTAGAAATCCTGTGGTGATTAACCTTTATCTATTGTGTATCTATTGTGATGCTATTTGACTTTTCCTAGCCTTATAACCAGTGGGAAATAGGGGAATAAATTCCCGGTGTCCTTATTCATACATGGGCTGAAGCGATATAGTTAACTTCTTCCCATTCTGTTCTAGTTTAGCCAAGCACAACTATAAACTAAAAATTGATCATGTTGGTGATCACCAACATGATCGGTTTTGGGATATCCACTGGAACCATAGGAGGGGATTTATCCCCTCGCTGGTTTTTATCCCTGCTCTAAAGACATAGGGCTTTCAACTGCTAGTTTTTTGGTAAAATCACCTAAAATCCTCACTTCTGGCTCTAAACACAGTGACCAGTGCTTTTCTACTTGCTCCTGTATATGGTGGATCATGCGGAAGATATCGCTAGCCTTAGCATCACCACAGTTAAGTATAAAGTTGGCATGGCGTTCAGCTATTCTAGCACCACCAATTTGGTAGCCTTTTAGACCAATTTGTTCAATTAGCCAACCAGCAGCATAGGGATCAGGATTGCGGAACACACTGCCACAACTAGGTAGGTGGTAAGGTTGGGTAGTGTGTCGTCTTGCCAAATGATCCGATGTCAATGAGCGCACCTGTTTTGGATCAGCACCCGGTTTTAACTGAAATGTGGCCTGGGTGACTATGCGATCGCTACCTTGAAGGATTGAAGTGCGATAGCTAAAGCCTAGGTCTTGGCTACTGAGTTGGGCTATTGAGCCATCAGGGGATAGAACATCTGTATGAAACAGAATATCAGCTGTGGAATTTTTGTGGGCACCAGCATTCATCACCACAGCACCACCAACGGTTCCAGGTATGCCCACAGCCCACTCTAGCCCTTCCCACCCTCGTTTGGCAGCCTGCCATGCCAGACTAGCAATCGGTACACCAGCACTGGCGGTAATTCTCCCTGTATCTGCATCAAAGTGAGTATGACGCAGATAGCGAGTACAAATTACCAAACCCGGTAAACCGATATCGCTGACTAGAAGGTTGGAACCAGCCCCTAACAGGGTTAGGGGTAATTTTTGGGAGTGAGCCCACTGGAAACTAGCTTGTAGGTCTTCTAGGCTCCTAGGGGCGACGTACCACTGAGCTGGACCTCCCACACGAAATGAAGTGAGTTTGGCTAAGGATACCTGGGACTGAAGTGGACAATTAGTTCCTGGAATATACAACTGTAACTGGGAAAGATTTTTTTTCTGGGTTAGCACGCTAGTTATCATCAGGAAAATCAGGGTAGAGAGTCGGATCTACACACAATGAAAATAATGCCGATCGGTTTTTGCCAGTCACATTGGCTAGAATTGCTAGGGGGTAGAGTAACCAGAGGAGTTCGTGGAAAGTTGATTCACGAGTATAGAGCCTTGAGATTATACTTCTGTTCTCTGTAGGTCTATAGTTAAGATTCCCTAGCTTGATTCACAATTATTGATGCTTTGGGGCTAAATTATGCTTAACTAAGCGATTCTCTGGCTTTTGGTAAAACCCCATGACCTTAGGAATAATCTGATTGAGATTACCGGCTCCCAAGAATAGGGCTAAGTCCCCAGGACAGAGAATTTGGTTGAGAAACTCTACCACTGATTCGAGAGTTGGTTTGTAATGCACATCCTTATGGTTCGATGCGATCGCCTGATAAAGGTTTTCCCCACTAATTTCTCCTAAATCTGGTTCCCCAGCACTGTAGATATCACTGATAACCACCAAGTCAGCGTTACTAAAGGAAACACTAAACTCGGGGAGAAACTTTAGGGTACGACTATATCGGTGAGGTTGGAAAATTGCAATTATTCGCTGGTCAGCTTTGACCTGAATTCTTGCGGCAGCTAGGGTTGCCTTAATTTCACTGGGGTGGTGAGCATAGTCATCCACAAAACTAATATCATTGCACTTGCCCCGCAGCTCAAATCGGCGTTTGGCTCCCTGAAAGCTAGCGATCCCCGAGGCAATTGCTTCAAACTCCAACCCCAACTTTCGTCCTACTGCTACTGCGGCTAGGGCATTGCTGAGATTATGTTTCCCCAACAATTTCAGCTCCAACCGACCTAAAACCTGATTGCCCTCCCAAACTCTGGCGGTAGTGCCATTAGCTTCATAAGTTACATCATCAACGCTATAGTCTGCCTCCATATCCCGCCGTAGACTATAGCTAATATTCGGTTTTAGTTGCGATCGCACTGTCTCACAATCAATACATCCCACTAACTTCTTACAGCGCTTCGCGAACGTCTGGAATATTTCAACAACCTCCTCTAACTTCTGGTAATGGTCTGGATGATCCAGCTCAATATTGGTTACTACACCAATCTCGGCGGAGAGCTTAACCAATGAACCATCGGATTCATCAGCCTCAGCAACCAGTAATGAGCCATTTCCTAGCCTGGCGTTACCACCGATAGCATCCACCTCACCACCGATAATCATGGTGGGGTCACAACCGGCTTGCCACAGTAGATACCCGAGCAAACTACTGGTTGTAGTTTTCCCATGAGTTCCAGCGACTGCTATACTGTAATAGTCTTCAATTAACGCCGCTAGTAAATCTGAGCGATGGAAAATCGGGCAACCTAGTTTTAAAGCTGCCTGATACTCAGAGTTTAATGGGTTAATTGCTGTGGAACAGATAACTTGAGGCAACCCTAAACATGGTTCAGCTACAGATATAGTCGGACTTGATTGTGAGATTTCTGTGAGTGCTTTTGGGTTTAAACTCGTGCTAACCGTTTTATCTGCTACTTCTTCACAAGCTGGTGCGTTCCTGGATTGGAAAAATTCTAAGTTGGCGGCACACTGCTGTTTGAAGATATGAGCACCTACTGCTTGCAAACGTTGCGTGATATGGGTTGTCCGAGTATCTGAGCCAGATACTCTAAATTGGCGTTTGGCTAGGATGTAGGCAAGAGCTGACATCCCAATTCCCCCAATACCAATGAAATGAAATGGTTTATTACTGAAATCAACAGTCTTTGGCATTTTAACTCCTTACACACCACACCGCACACGCCTAATTTGCCAATAACACGCGCTATCATATCAGGAAAAATACAGATCCAGGAATAATTTTTGGTAAATAAGTACATCTGTACTGTCAAACAGGGGAATAATACCTTCAGTTTGATAACCTAACTGTTACATAACTGATTTTTGAGTACGTAGATTGTCGTATATATTACACGTCAACAAGAGTTATCAATCCGGACAAACGTCCCAAGACCCATAAAATAGCACTAGAGCAGAGCTAGTGGTGATTTTTTGGTTTATCCGTATCACTGCTGACCAGAGGAGTTTAGGACTTACATACCAAACTAAAACACACTAATCGGTTGAGACTGGTTAGGGGAGAGGGGCTTTGGGAGCAACTGCATTAAGACATGGCGTTAGTAAAATCAGGTTGCCGAGGCAATATCAGATCTGTGCCATGCCCAGAGGGGACTCTGCTGCCAAAACCTCCAGCTTTGGAGATAAGTATACCCATCTAGCTTCAAAACGAGTACATCAAACCAGATTAGTTCAGTAAAAGTTTCAAATTGTTTCAACCTTTGCGATATTATTAGAATCATTAAGAAAATATTTACTTTGAATTACAGAGGGCAAGAAGCAGTGATTAGAGTAGCGATCAATGGTTTTGGACGCATCGGACGCAACTTTATGAGATGCTGGCTGACTCGGGAGAATAGCCAGTTAGAGATAGTGGGAATCAATGATACCTCTGATCCCAAGACAAATGCCCATCTGCTCAAATACGACTCAATGCTGGGCAAACTTGATGCAGATATCAGTCCTGATGACAATTCCATAATAGTTAATGGAAAAACTGTCAAGTGTGTATCCGATCGGAACCCCTTGAACTTGCCCTGGGACTCTTGGGGTGTTGACCTAGTTATCGAAGCGACTGGTGTTTTCCGAGATAAGGATGGGGCTGGCAAGCATATAGCTGCTGGTGCTAAGAAAGTGCTAATCACTGCTCCTGGCAAAGGAGACGTCCCCACCTACGTCATGGGTGTTAATCACGAAGACTACATCGACGAAGGAAATGACGTGATTAGCAATGCTAGCTGTACTACCAACTGTCTAGCTCCCTTTGCCAAAGTACTGCATCAAAAGTTTGGCATTATCAAAGGAACAATGACCACAACCCACAGCTACACTGGTGACCAGCGGCTTCTTGATGCCAGCCACCGGGATGTACGTAGGGCTCGGGCAGCAGCGCTCAACATTGTCCCTACCTCTACTGGTGCGGCTATAGCAGTAGCTCTAGTGATTCCTGAACTGAAAGGGAAACTCAACGGTATTGCTCTGCGGGTGCCAACTCCCAATGTGTCTATCGTTGACTTGGTAGTTCAAGTGGAGAAAAGTACCATTGCTGAGCAGGTCAATCAAGTGTTCAAAGAAGCAGCTGAAGGCCCACTCAAGGGAATTTTGGCTTACGGCGACGAACCTCTTGTTTCCTCTGATTACAGGGGTCATGATTGTTCGTCAATTGTGGATTCTAGCTTAACTATGGTCATGGGCGGCGATATGGTTAAGGTAGTTGCCTGGTATGACAATGAGTGGGGATATTCTCAGCGGGTTGTAGATTTGGCTGAGTTAGTTGCCCAAAAATGGTCGAATTAGTTGTTAGAGCCTAGTTCGTAAAGCAAGAGACTGGGGAAGAGTGTTGATTCGTTAGGGTTGATAGTTTATTGAACCAAAACGTTTAACCTATTCCCCTCTCTCGCTCTAAGTTATTGAATTTTGAAACAGTCCTACTCCCTTAACTGTTTCAATCACCTTCTTTGAAGGAGGGGAGAGGTAAATAAACCGTTAATAAGCATCATCTAGAGTCTTTGTCTAGCTCGACGATATAAAGCCATAATTTTTGGTTTGCCAACATTTTGGGAAAACCCTAATCCTAAACGAAATATTTCTGAAATGTAATACTTATCGCCGTCAGCGATAATGACTCCATTGTCTTTAAGGAGGCTAATGTCTTCTGCAGATAAGCGAATACTTTCTAGTTGAAAAGGGCTTTTTTTATTATCTGGTGGTAATTGACGTAATTTATTAAATACTCTTTTTAAGGGTTCATTTTCTAGTTCTATTTCTTCAATTTTTGCTTTGCTACATTCATCCAAACAACGTCGAATTGCTTTGGGAGCTAGAACTCGGTCTTGCCAATAATTTTTATCATCAATGGAAATGGATTTTTCCGCAGCAATTTTAAGAAGACGTACGACATCCCTAGACTGAATTTGTCCATTGTAGTCAGATAATGCGGCAATGACAAATGGAGCAGAACGTGGTTGTTTAGAGCGATCGTTTCCTAGCTTTTTCCCCCACAAAGGTGTTAAGGCTTCCGTAAGTTCTGCTTCATTCATATCTTGAAGTGCTTCATTCATATCTTGAAGTGCTTCATTCATATCTTGAAGTCCTGCTGGCTTTAACTTTAACGAAATATCAGCTTTATCCGCAACCCAAGCAACTAATCTCAATACGGTTTCTCGATTCCACCTTAAGGTATAAGGCTGATAGCGAGATTTCATTTGACCAGAATTTTGACGGACAGAAGCAGTTAAAATATCTTGTCTGACAAAAATAATAATTCCTAAACAACGAAATGGTTGTTGTTCCAGCCATTGAGGAACCTCTTGCAATAACGCTCGTAAAGCAGTTTGTTGAGCTTTGTCTTGATCAAATTCTTGAAATAAGTCTTCCAAGCCGTCAATTACAGCTACTATCTTTTGTTTATTATCAGCTAGATACTTAGGTAAATCGCGACCCTTGCCTGTCATACCTAGACTCTTGGCAATGACATCCAACCAGCGATCGCGCCATTCACCTTCATGTAATTCCTGTTGATATCCGTCCCGAATATAGTCCTTAACCTCACTATCATCGACGGGAGGTGTCAATCCTATCTCTTCAGCACAATATTTCCGGAGATCATCTACTATTTCTTTTGCTTTATCATTGAGATTATTTGAAGATATAATCGGTGCGATCAAGGCTGTGCTATCTACTGTGCTATCTACATTAGTTACTCCCACATCTTCTCTAAAATTTTGCCATTTTTTTCTGCGTATAATTTGCATAAAGGTATAAGTTTTACCCGAACCCTTGGCTCCAATAACGACAGTGATTGGAATCTGTTTCCTATAATTATTAGCTAAATTTGCTAAAGATTCAGTAACCAGAAAATCTTCAGTTTCAGCATGCTCTGCATAAATCATTTTATCTGCTATATTTCTCAAGCTTTCTCTTGGATAATTTAAATTTATCTCCTGTTCAGGTTGATTAGATTTATTTAAATTATCAGGCAGCCATTCCAATAAAGAATGTAGTAAATCAATTAATTGAGAACTTGCCAATTGCTGCCAAACCTCTTGCCAATAATTAGATAAAATCTGTAAACTATCAGTAAAATTGGTGGTAATTCTAATTGGTTCACTATCTTCCCCTAGCAAGGGTTGAATTGCTTCTAAAAGTTTTTGTTCTGAGTCGATAGCTAAATTTTTATCTATTTCATTTTTAGGAACTTTAGTCAAAATCAAAGCAGGGGAAGGATCTTGCTCTCGCGTCGAGGGTGCTAGTTTAGCAATGAATTGTAAAAGCCTCTCAGTTCCACTGATAGATTGTCCGCTTAAAGTAGAGACAAAGATCCGATAGACTCGCGGATCTAAAATTAATCCTGCTGCTAATTCCGAGAGTCCTGCTCGCAAATCTACTAAAACAACATTAACTCCTAAGGCTTTTCCCAGACGAGCTAAACTATCCGTCAATATAAATGGGTTTTTATGGCCTTTAATTAGATGTTCTGGCTTAATGGCTAAACCAGTCAATCTGCTATTAACACGAAAGGAAGGTAAGATATAGATTCCGTCTACTAAAGCATTCTGAAGTTTTTGGGTTGCTAACTCAATGGTTTGCTCTGCGTCTGGAGAAGGGTCTCCATGAATTAAGGCAATAAAATCGGCAAAACAAATAGGAGGAGAAGGCAGCCTAGATTCTAATAACCAACTAATTCCAGGAGCCTCTAAATCGCCATCAATTAAAAGAACTTTTTGCTTGGCCTTGATTAAAGCTTGTGCTAGGGCAAGAGCATGAGTTGTGCGACCTACACCACCTTTAAAAGAATGAAAAGCAACCACCGGAGGTAAATCATCTGGGAGGATATCCGGTGCTTGAAGCTTCTCAGTTCGTTGCCAAATAACAGTAGGTCTAGCTAGATTGGGGATAAGTTTAGGAGTTGGGGGTTCTTCCTCTGTTACTTCTAAAATAATCGGTAAGGTGCGCTGATTGCCATCAGCACTTTCGAGGATAATACAATCATTACCCTGTTGGCCATTGTCTTGAAATCGAGGATCGTAGATTTCCTGGAGCCATGTTTTGATTGAGCTTTGAGTGCCAGGACAAATACCGAGAACTAATTCATCCCAATACCCTCTAGCCCAAACTAAGTCTTTTGGCCATTGCTCTTGCTCTTGCGATCGCAACAATACTTCTTCTACATCTACCCAGGTGTATAATCGAATATCTGATGGAATCATCGTTATATATTCTCTTTAATCCAATTACAAAGCTGATGGAGCCAATTGACTAAGTATTTTTCATCTTCTTTCTCTATGCGAAGGCCATATCGCCAAGCTTGATGAGCTTTTTCTAGATCTAGACTAGAACCACCACTGGCGAGATGAAATGAAGGAGTTGATTTATTTTTAGTTTGGGTTTTCGCGGTAAATCGACTAGCAGGAATTCCCAGCTCTTTACGCCATCTATCTAAATTATGACCATCTTTTGTTAAAAGTGTCGGATCTTGAATCTTGTCTGTGGTTCGTAAGTTGTTTCTTCTCAACCAAATACTCTTGAGTCCACATTCAGCAGCATAAAACAGTAAAAGATAGGAAGAAGAACCAGTAACAGAGGTATGAGCTGCAAGATGCTGATGAAAAGCTTGTTTTAATTCACTTACACCAGCAGGTATCATCATCGGGTTTCATCTAATACCTTATGGTAGAATGGAAACTGTGATAGTTTAACTCGTCTAGTAAGTTCGATACAAGGGAATTTATTGGTTGTGAGATAATCCTTGGCAGGGTTGAGGGCAATAAGCCCTCTCTCGTTTAGGGAGCAGGTCTTGCGTTGCAGAACAGATGAACTAGATACTATCCGAAGAACTAATCCAAAACTGGACAATTCTTCTTACTGAATTAAACGTATTAACCAAGAAAATAGCTATTAATCGTCTGGGAATAGCTGTTTTACTCAAGTATTTTCAGTTGGCTGCTTAATTTAGATTTTGGAGTGGTTATGGTGCAAGGGTTTGAGGCTAGATTGCCCCTAGTGAAAGCTTCGCTAGTTTTATCGGAAAACCTGGATTAAAAACCTGGATCAACGGGTCGAGCGACTACAATCCCACGCGAATGTCTAACATGTCTGGCATACCGTTGTAAATCACGGGCAATGGTGACTCTACCCGCAGGTGATGCATGAATAAAACCGATATTCCCGTCAGCAGTACGATACGCTAACCCAGTGTGGGTGACATCTAGACCAGGAATAGTAGTAGCAATGCCAATAATATCCCCTGGTTGCAGTTGATTGTAGGCTTTCCTAATCTGATCATGGGGAATGAAATTAACAGTTGTCTGCTTCAGATTAGCTTCCATGGCTACAATACACTGGTAATTTGACTCATACCTGACCAAAGATGGGTATTTACCCCTGTGTTTACTCATGTAGTTAAGGGTTTTCTGCCGGGATACTCCTCCTAACTCTAGCGCTATGTTTTTAACTGTTCCCCTTCTCTGATTGTCATCAATCCATTGAGAGAAATAGTGTAATCGGCTGCAATAGCCATTCAGATTACCATCCCCATAACGCTGGTCACGAAGGTGATTGACAAAGGTCTGCTGAGAATAATCCTTTACGGCTATCCCTCGCGCTAGGGCTAGAATGGTTTCGACAAAGAGGACGCAGTCAAATTTATTGAGAGTGATAACTAGGGTTTCTTGGCTAGCTTGGTCTAATAAGTTAGCTTTGTAGCTTGCGCCCAGAAATTGCTGTGCCATCGCTTGCATGATCTCTGGGAGCGGACGCTCAGACAAGTGGTTTGCGATCGCATACTCCATCACCTGGTCGAAACGCTTTTTATCTGCTGGGTCACTAATTTCTGGTAGGGGAAATTGGGCTATCATCAGTGACTCAGCCCTATCCTTTAATGATTCGGATATAGTGCTAGTAATTAATTTGCTAGGAATTAATCGTTTATGGCCTAGTTGACGAGATTCCGACTCAACAGTAGCTTGAGATTCTAAACCAGAAGCCACACAACACGTGAGTATATACAAAACCGCAGCTAGCCTCAAGCTTTTTTTCATTCTTAAACCTAAAACCTTATTACCTACTCCCGTCTTGATGCAGCGCTGCCTCCCCAAGACCGCAGAGGTGCGCTTTCCGTTGGCGAATTAAATTCGCCACGGGTCGCACCTCTGCATCGCTATTCCCTGTTCCCTTTGCTTAAGAAACAACTCCCCAATCCATATAAGGCAACCTAGCGGCTGTCCCCCGAACTGCTTCTACTTGAGCAACCAGTTGTCCACAAGTATCCCAAGTCCCACTCAGCAGCATGTTTCTTGGTCCATCCTCCATAAACACAGAAGCCTGCAACTCACCACAATAGACTTGCATCTCTTCCAAATCCAAGGTCATCGGGATTTCAGGATTCTGATGGAGGCTTGTTTGTAATTGCTTCACGGTTTCTGAGTCAGCGGTCACACAGGGAAGCCCCATCGCCAAGCAGTTACCAAAAAAGATTTCGGCAAAACTCTCTCCGACAATACCTTGAATCCCCCATCTTGCGATCGCTTGAGGGGCATGTTCCCGTGAAGAGCCACAGCCAAAGTTACCATTGACTACTAAAACCGTTGCACCTTGATACTGGGGTTGGTCAAAGGGATGTTGTCCGTTAGCTTGAGCGCGGTCATCAATAAACACCTGTTGTCCGAGACCATCAAAGGTCACACAGCGCAAAAATCGAGCTGGGATAATCCGGTCGGTGTCGATATCATTCCCTACGACAGGAATTCCTGTTCCGGTAATCATCTTTACTTCACTACTCATCAGACCTGCTCCTATACCATCAACTCCCGAACATCAGCCACTGCCCCTTTAACCGCTGCGGCTACAACCATTGCTGGACTCATCAACAACGTCCGTCCTGTGGAAGACCCCTGACGACCTTTAAAATTACGGTTAGAAGAGGAAGCACTAATCTGACTCCCTTGGAGTTTATCCGGATTCATTGCCAAACACATCGAGCATCCGGGCTCTCGCCACTCAAACCCAGCCTCCACAAAGACTTGATCGAGTCCTTCTGCTTCCGCTTCTTGCTTGACCCGTTCCGAACCTGGAACCACAAAGGCTTTGACTCCCTCAGCCACATGATGACCTTGAGCAAATTTAGCGGCTTCTCGCAGGTCAGTCAGTCTACCATTGGTGCAGCTACCGATAAAACACACATCCACCTTTGTGCCTTGAATTTCTGTGCCTGGAGTTAGCTGCATGTACTCATAGGCTTGTTGTGCGATCGCTCTTTCTGTTTCTGGCAAACTATCCGGTATCGGAATAGTTTCATTAACCGCAATTCCTTGACCTGGTGTAATCCCCCAGGTCACTGTAGGCGCAATGTCTGCCGCTTCAAATTTAACCACATCATCATACACGGCATCGTCATCGGACCGGATACTGTTCCACCAAGCCACCGCCTGATCCCAATCTGCGTCCTTGGGAGCAAAATCTTTCCCCTTAAGATAGTCAAAGGTTACCTGATCCGGGTTAATATAGCCACACCGAGCACCCCCCTCGATGGACATATTACACACAGTCATCCGTCCTTCCATCGACATCTGTTCAAAAGTAGTACCAGCATATTCATAGGCATAGCCAACGCCACCTTTGACCCCTAATTTACGGATGATGTGTAAGATCACATCTTTCGGGTAAACCCCTGGAGGTAAACTACCATTCACCTCAATTTTGCGAACCTTAAGCTTAGACAATGCCAAGGTTTGGGAAGCTAAGACATCACGCACTTGAGAGGTACCAATTCCAAATGCGATCGCACCAAACGCACCATGAGTCGAAGTATGGGAATCCCCGCAAGCCACCGTCATGCCTGGCTGAGTCAATCCCTGTTCCGGAGCAATCACATGGACAATGCCCTGATTCCCAGAGCCGATATTATAAAATCGAATCCCAAACTCCTTACTACTGTTTTCCAACGCTTGCATCATCTCCTCTGCCAAGACATCAGCAAACGGACGACCTTGGTTTTCCGTCGGAACAATATGGTCTACCGTTGCCACAGTTCGTTTCGGAAACAGCACCTTCAATCCCCGTTCCCGCAGCATCGCAAAGGCTTGGGGACTAGTAACCTCGTGAATTAAGTGTAAACCAATAAATAGTTGAGTCTGACCCGAAGGCAACGTGCCAACACTATGTAAATCCCAAACTTTGTCAAACAGTGTTCTCGCGCTCATTTAGAAAAGGCTTCTTACCTGGAATCCAAGAAAGGGGTAATGTATATTATCCCCAGATTCTACATTTTATTCTAAAATATGTTATTTTCAACACATATTTGACAATCTTGGTAAAAAAATCAACAGCGTCCCCACCAATCACTAATCATCAAATAAACCTAAGATTGGACCAAGGATAGCTCCGAACACAAATCCACCAGCATGAGCCCAGTAAGCAATTCCTCCCCCCTCCATTCCCACTTGAGCCTGGGCTCCCAGACTAGCTATGCCATTAAACGCTTGCTGTAGAAACCAAAACCCTAGATAAAATACAGCTGGTATCCTAGCTACGAAAAATATGATAAATAGGGGCACTAGAGTCAGTATTTTAGCATTAGGAAACCTGATAATATAGGCCCCCATAACTCCAGCAATTGCTCCACTAGCTCCTAAAGCAGGAATAAGAGATCCTACCGAGAAAAACCATTGAGCTAAGGCAGCTAAAGCCCCACAAGTGAGATAAAAAATTAAGAACCTTATCCCCCCAAGTTTTTCTTCAATGTTGTTACCAAAAATCCACAAAAATAACATATTGGAGCCAATATGAAGAAAGCCAGCATGGAGAAATTGGGATGTGATCAGAGTCAAGGGTTCTGGCACAGGCTGGCCCACAGGAAAACCCTCGAAGCTAGCGGTTAACTCCCTAGGTACCACAGCATAAAGCCTAAAAAACGTGTCGAGTTCTGGTTTACTTAAGCTCAGTTCATAAATAAAGACTAAAATATTAATAGCAATCAGAAGGATAGTAATATATGGCGTGATTGAGATTGGGTTTTCGTCTCTTAGGGGTACCATAATTCGTTTTTATTTTATGAGTTCACCGAAATACTCACACCAGATTCTAAGGCAAGTTGACAAAATTAACTAATCTTTAAGTTTTTGCTAAGCAGTCAGTTTTGAACCCCCGTCTATGATCACACTTTGGTAGAGTCGATGCCCGGTATTACCCGGGGCACCTCTCCTTCAGAACTGGGC
>WTKN01000035.1 GCA_011524395.1 Moorena sp. SS36440bin_2 | reverse complement strand
TAGCACCCGACAACACTAACCCTTGCCCACTACCAACAGCTAAGTTACCCTGATTTCTGATTTGAGGCAATAGCGAGTGGGGGGGACCCCCAAGACCGCGCTGCCTCACTTGATGTTGACGTAGGGCATTGGTAAAGAACGCACCAGGTTGGATAGTCAGTAAGTTACTTTTTCCTGGTTCTGTGGCACTGAACAGTCCCTGTTGACCCAATTTAATCCCATCAGCTGTGGTAGCAATAAATGAGCCAGCTACATCTAATCGAGCATTGTTGCCAAAGTGAATGCCATTGGGATTAACTAAGTAAAGATTTGCTGAGCCATTTACTCCCAAGGTGCCGAATATCCGTGATTGACTCCCTCCTGTGACACGAGTGAGGATATTAGCTATACCATTGGGGTTGGCAAAGTAGACGTTTTGTCCTTCATTGACATTAAATTCCAGGAAACTGTGGAACAGGTTACTGCCTCGAATAGCTCCGCCTTCGATTAAGTCTCGAAATTCTTGGGGAGTAACAATTGAGCGTTCTACCCCCAAGGTCTCATCGCTTATAATCTGGGAGTAAGCAGCAGTCTGGAACACTGCCCAAGCTGTGCTAGATATTAATAAGATTGGGAGTTTTGAGTACCAAAAGAACATTTTCGCTCCTGTACCGTAGAGTGCTAGACCAATGTCTGTCTTTGATGCACCAGCTTTGTGAAAAAATAATCCAGATCTACCAATCCTAAATGAGATTAGAGAAAGCCTCATAAGTACTTAAATCAGACATTGTGAATAAATGATACTCAATAAATAATTCAAAGAGTTTCTGTAACTGCCCAGATAGATGAAAAGGAGGAGTTGAGAGGAAGGTCATTCAATAGACCTCTTGCCAAAATATTTTTAGTTAAAATGGTGGTTTTGGTAAAAATTAGCTAGATTGTGTATTAGGCTTCTAAGTACAGGACAAAAACTGTAACGAGTGGCGAAATTTAAACTGATTAAGGGATTGAGGATTAAGGACAAGATGACGAAGATGGTCAAAACTGAGACGGAAAAGACTCTTGGCTTTGCGTCCATGATTCTTAATCGGAAGAGGTTGAAACTCATTAAGAAATAAACCCACGAGCATAGACCAACACAAAGCCAAGGCAACTCGGGCATTGGGAAAGATTTGGCAAAACTCTTCGATGAACCTCATCCTCTCGTCACTGTTACTATTGCCAATCTTGCTCAAGAATCCACCACAGCACCGGAAATGCTATTCCTTGATGGACTATTCCTAGTGTCAGAATGCTTTCAGGGTGACAAGCCAACTCTAACTGTTGCTGCCGATATCCGTTCGTTTCTTTCTAGTGCTAGAAAACAGAAGCTCAATCTTCGTCTAGGTTCTGATACCAAATCCTGTTTCCACACCCCCCTTATGTTTATAGCCATAGATTACTTGCCTAAAAAGATTTGGTCGATTTTTATAAAGGGGTTTTGACAAAAGGATTTGGTATTACTCAGGCTTTGAGTGGTCATCCTTTTGGGGAGCAGGTCAATTTTGTAAGAACACTTGAACTACAAACGCTTGAACTACAGTGTTTTCGGGGCTTCAGTAGCAGCTATGAGTTATTATAGTACATTTGTTCTGCGAATTTGACATGCTCCCTCCTTTTTTCTTTGTCTAGAACCCCTATCTGGGCAGTTACGAATTGGCATAGATTGGGTTAAATATTCTGAGCAAGAATGGCTGGAAACTGATTCGTCGCGTCCGTTTCACCAGTAATCATGATCCTGAACCAACTATGGCTTCGCGCAAGCAACATCAGAAACGAAGCTATCAGTTGGAATTCAAAATACAAACGTACAACTACGCTGTTTAATAGTTTTGTCAGTCAACCAGCTAAGAATACTGGACACTGCCATCACTAAATCGTTCCCATAGCGGCGACCTATGAGCTAGCATTCTTAAGAGTAGAAAACCCTTAACGGCTGTGCTTGCGCAGCCTCTAGACCCGACGATAAAATCCTTGGGGTTACTTTTAGGTTTTTGGTTCATCCTTAATGCAGCGATGCAGCGCGGTCGGCGCTGCATCAAGACAGAGGCTTTTCAGCTTACGCACAAATCAGTACTCTTTCCTTAGTGTAGCGGCGACCTAGGAGCCTGCGACCTAGGAGCAGCACATTAATTGGTTTTCCAGATGTATCTATTAAGCGCCGAAATCATCAAAGAAGCGCAACAATCATGGTCTCCAATTCCACTACCGCTAAGTTTTTCGTGCCATACCCGACACTGCTTAACACGACTATAACGAACGGGAGGGGACTTGGAGTTGAATGATGGGATTCAATGCTGAGGATTAAACGGAGCAACTAAAGATTCCTCCCAAACCACCAACTACTTCTTCAAGGTCGTCATCGGTTATTTCAAGGTCATCATCAGTTAGTTTAATTTCCTGATCGGTTAGACTTTCCAAGTCAGCGTTTTCTGACACTAACTGGTCAATAGATTCGTCGTTTGTTTGCAGTGAATTACTGTTTTTTTTGGGATTCATAGCCATTGTTAAATTCGAGTAATTGTTTGACTTGAACATCTACTAGATTAGCAGAGATTACCTGAAAAAAACTTTATTTTAATTTTAAAAAAATTTACTGAAAATTCGTTTAAATTATTATATACTTAGAGTATATTTTGAGTCATAACGGGGGGATAGAGCGGGTATAGCCATTGTGTAGCAAGGGATACAGCAGATGAATAAAAAAAAGATAGGTCAAATATAGTCATGCTGACCTATCTAGCAAAAATGATAGCCTGCGCCATACCAGAAAATCCTACAAAATAAGCTGCATTACACCAGGTATTTGTTACTAATCTTAGTCGTTGCCAATCTAAAATTGCTCAGACAGGTCAAACTAGAAGTGTTAGCTCAAGCGCTGCCGTTACCTATTTTTTTTTAAAGTCGCCCTTCAGAAATTACGTCAGTTTTTGCGCATCAAACAGTTCAATATTCTTTCAATCTGGTTTCCCTGCGTAAGTGCTCTGGTAGAAGAGATGTTTAACCCCAACGATAGGATATATTTAGCGATAGACCGTACCAGTTGGGGGGTGATTAATATCTTGATGGTTAGCGTGATCTATGATCATCGTGCCTGGCCGATTTACACCGGAGTTGTTGGAGAAAAAAGGCAGCAGTAACTTTGATGAGCAAACGGCTGTTTTGGCGCTTAAGTCTTGGGTTACTCTCCAACAAAGCGCGTAGTGGTGTTAGGAGACCGGGAATTTTGTTCACCCAAACTGGGCAACTGGCTGAGCTTCGAGGGTGCATACTTTTGTTTGAGACAGAAAAATAATACCCTTGTTTGGCAGGATACTGAGGTGGCTCGGGAGTTGAAAGACTATGGAGTTAAACCAGGAGTAAAACTATTTATTAATGACTGCAATGTGACGAAACAAAAAGGATTTGGGACGTTTAATATAGCCTGTAAGGGGAAGATGTATTACCAGGGATTTAAGATGAAAGAACCCTGGTATATTTTGACTAACTTTGATGATGTCGAACCGGCTATTGTAGCTTACCAAAGACGATTATCAATAGAGGAAGCGTGATTTGCGCGGTCTTGGGGAGGCAGCGCCGCCAAAGGGGGTCATCACAGGGGTAGGTTTTTTACATTTGGGTAAAACATGGGACGACTCAGAGGAAGAGGAAAAGAAAAACAACGAAAAAATGATGATTTTAACGACAAATTAAGTATATTGTCTTGATGCAAAGCGCGAGTGGGGGAAACCACGGCAGACCGCGAGTGGTTTGTTCGCGTTCGCCTTTGGCGTGGCCTACGGCCAAGCGTCGCATTTGGCGATAGTTACCGTAAGACAGGCTCGCCAAAATCGGCTAAGTTAAACCCCATGCATCTGCATTTGAAGTTACCGTAAGAATAAGCCAGCCAAAATCGGCTAAGTTAAACCCCATGCATCTGCATAGCCGAACAACCATAAAGGCTGCCTTAATAAACAGGCGCGCGTCTTTGAGCCTACCAACCATAAAGGCTCAACGTAATCAGGTTTCGTCTCCGGGGGAAACCCCCCCGTGAAGGCAGGGCTGTAACATTGCTCATGAATAAATTGTAAATTCAATCGGTTGAAA
>WTKN01000220.1:28793-37435 GCA_011524395.1 Moorena sp. SS36440bin_2 | reverse complement strand
TTCTAACCATGAGCGACTGCCGTGGTTTCCCCCATGAGCGACTGCATGGCTGACAGGGAATCGGGAATCGGGAATCGGGAATCGGGAATCGGGAATAACCAATTTAGTAGAGTGGGCATCTTGCCCGCTCGGGAATGAAACAGGCAAGATGCCCATTCCACCAATATGCCGGAAGATGAAACAGGCAAGATGCCTGTTCCACCAAGATTCCCATTCCAACCACCAGGTCAAACAACTTTTAGGAGCTGCACCGGATCAGATTACGGTGCAGTTTCCATCTGAGGTATCTACAATAATGATCTACAACTCAACCTCACTGAAACGATGTTAAGTCGGGAAATTACCTATTCTCAAGCAAAAGCTAACCTAGCTAGCATCCTCGATCAAGTTTACGATCAACGCCACATTATCGTAATCAAGCGTGATAACCAGAAAAATGTCGCGTTAATTGCTGAAGATGAATTGTCTGGTATCTTAGAAACCATTTATTTGTTGCGATCGCTAGAAAATGCCAAGCACCTGTTTAGGGCGTTGGCATGGGCAGAGTCAGATGAAGCTACTTCTCAACGTGTGGAAGAATTGAAAGAGGAATTGGGTATTAAGTCGTGACAAGGGTAAGAAAGACCGTGGTGTTTCGACTCCTGCTGACCAGAAGCAAATGGATCGATCCGGATATTTGCTAAGGTCCTATTGACTTGGAACATCCTTTGATTTATATATTTAATGAAAATCGAGTCTATTTTTTGCAGGCTCGGTATCATGATCAATCAGGGTAAAGGCATCTAATTGTTTGAAACCTATATATAGTGTTTTTTGAACTCAATAAATACTATATGTGCTCAATAAATTGTCAAAAAGCATGAGAAGCGATGCAGTGCAGTCTTGGAATTTCACCCACAAGAGCAACTGTATTAATATGATCCATTCTCAACAAGCACAACAAGGTAGGGTTTATCAGGGCAAACGCATCTTATTGTTGTAAATTCTGTCGGGGTGAGGATTTCAGCGATCGAGTCTTGTTTTTAATCAATTGATGAAATCCTTACTGGATCAGGGTTTTGGAATTTAGATGCGTTTGCCCTGCAGGGTTTATTAAAAACTTTCCTGGTTACTCAACAATAGGGGTATACCCTATATTATCTAACTGATTAATATTATCTACATATCTACTTATCTAAACCATGCTAAGTGACATCAGAGAAGTTGCGACGATACTTTACGAACTAAGCGATCGCTTCCAGCAAGCTAAAGAAGAAAAAAGTCAAAACATTGCCGATTACTTTGAACGAATTGAGCAATGTCTTCGAGACAGTATAACAGCCCTGGAAAATCAACAAGAACCTGTTGCTGAATGGGGTGAGCTTACAATCTATGCTGATAATTTATCTAAGACTCTAGGTGATGAGATCGGTGAGGATGAAGCAAATAGGCTATCTTAAAAATTAAGAATAACCGCACAGGATGTGCCACAACTTGGTAGTGATATTTCTGAAATAAAAAATCTTGCTGGTCAGTTTAAGGGACTCGCATTTATCGCTAAAGCTAATCAAAACAGTCCACCTGATGACAAACCTGGATGTAATCGCAGAGGTTTTCTCAATTATCTAGCTATAGGAATTGGAACAGTAGGGGTTACAGTAGTTGGTTCCCATATTGCTAAAAAAAGTCCAGCAGTTACTTGGAACATGACTACATTTTTAGGAGAGACGTTAAAGGGCAAGTTAATTATTTATAAGGCTCCCCAAAGAGTTTGTGATTTAGTTAAATTAATGAGCGATGGGGAATTTCAAATTAATTTGAATAGACGATGAAAAACAACAGAAATTTTAGAAGAAGTTAGTGAAAGAAAAATAGACTGTAGCTACAGTGGAATTTATTACGACAGCGACAAATACAAAGCGCTTTATTTTGGTAGTGCGATTCCATTTGGTCTAACTCCACAAGAACAAAATGCTTGGCTTTTTTACAAAAAATTAGATGATCCAGATACCCCCACTTATATGCAAACTGTTTATAAAAAACTAGGCTTAAAGGTAATAGCTTTTCCAGCAGGAGGAACAGGAGGGCAAATGGGTGGTTGGTTTAAAAAGGAAATCAATTCACCTGAAGATTTCAACGGACTAAAAATGCGTATTCCTAGATTTGGGGAAGACATTTTACAAGATAGTCAACTTTTTAGGATTCAAAAACCTATATCTCAGGTTTTTGATCCAGATAGGTCAGCAGATTCAATCAAAGAAAATCTTGACAAAGGAACTTTGGATGCAGCCGAGTGGATTAGTCCTCACGATGACATGGCATTAGGCTTACATACAGCACAAGGAATAAAATTCTATTACTATCCTGGTTGGTGGGAACCTAGCACTACATTTGACGTACAAGTTAATGAAGATGCTTGGAAAGAGCTAGGTCAAAAATCTAAGAAATATCAAAGTATATTTAAGGCAGCTTGCTACCAAACTCATTTAGAAATGTTAGCTGAATATAATACTAAAAATAGTATTGCTTTGCAAAAATTACAAACGTCGAATATTGAAATTAGACGTTTTAATCAGGAAATTATGGATGCTGCCAAAAGTGAAACTGAAAAGTATCTTGAGCAATGGGCTTCAGGTTCAAATCAATATCAGCAAATTTTTAAAGAAGTTTATGAGGAATGGAAAGAATTTCAATTTAATATTAGACAATGGTCTAATCACTCTAATTACACCCAAATTTATAAACTTCCTCCTGAATTTTAACCTATACTAATGGTAAATCAATTGTTTTAATGTTATTGCCTACTCCCCATTTCCTGGGTGCATTTACTAACAGTTGTTTGACCCGGTGGTGCGTTACGGGGCGGGCTGTTTCAACTGGCTACGAGGCGAACAATAAGAGCCACCCCTAACGCACCCTACACAACGATTCCCGATTCCCGATTCCCGATTCCCTACTTTCTCCTTGTTTGCGGATCCAAAGCATCCCTCAATCCATCCCCAATATAATTAATACTCAGCACTGTTAAAAAAATCGCTAATCCCGGAAAAATTGCCATATGAGGCGCTATTTCAATATAATTTTGGGCATCAAATAGCATTCGTCCCCACGTCGGAACATCAGGGGGAAACCCTAATCCTAAAAAACTCAAGGTAGACTCAGTAATAATCGCATTTCCCACTGCTAACGTAGCTGCAACAATTACCGGACTAAGCACATTAGGAAGAATATGAGCCCAAATCAATCGACTAGGTTTAGCACCAATCGAGCGAGCTGCGGTCACAAAATCCATCTCCCGCACTGTCAAGAAACTAGCTCGTACTAATCGCGCCACCGACATCCAATTCAAGCAACCAATGACTAGCACTATCAAAATAAAAATACCCAACTCTGGCCCAGCCAGCTGCCGCATGACATCTCGGAATAAATAAATCACTAACAGTAATAACGGTAGCTGAGGTAATGCTAAAAATAAATCCGTCAGGCGCATCAGAAAGGTATCAATTACTCCTCCATAGAAACCCGATAACGCTCCAATTAACGTTCCCAAAGAAATCGCCACTACCATAGCTGCAATCCCCACGGTTAAAGAGATGCGTCCCCCCCACAAAACCCGAGCCAGTTGATCCTGACCTAAATCATTAGTACCAAAAGGATGTGCCCAACTCGGTGGCGCACTGGATAGACTAAAGTCAATTTTGTCAATAGGTGTTGTATTAATGAATGGCCCTAAAACAATGGTAATCACCATAATTAAAAGTACAATAGACCCGATTACAGCCATTCGGTCTTGGCGAAACCGACGCCATCCATCTCCACCAAAAAACTTCCACAGAACACTCATTTCGATACATCAGTTGTCAATTGGATAAGGTAAAAATTCTTGGGTTTTAGGGAGCAGGGAGCAGTGAAGAGGCAAGAGGCAAGAGGCAAGAGGCAAGAGGCAAGAGGCAAGAGGCAAGATGGAAAAAATAATCTGTACCTTATTATAATAAAAATTCCTTTAGGTCTCAGTTAGGTCTAGCATTTATCTCATGAATGGCGATAATTTTTTTTCCCTACTCCCTACTCCCTACTCCCTATTCCCTGTTCCCTGTTCCCTGTTCCCTTTCTAAACTATGTTATTTGAACTCTGGGATCTAGAATGCCATAAAGGATATCCGCGACTAGATTGAAGACCACAATTAAAATAGCGTAGATAAAGGTAATGGCCATCACTACTGGTGTATCGTTTCGATAGATAGAATCAATCAGCAAGGCACCAATTCCAGGTACTCGGAACACTTGTTCAGTGATTAAAGCACCAGTAAATACAGTAGGAATATCTAGGGCGACTAAGGTAATAACAGGAATCAGAGCATTCCGTAAGATATGGCGATTGACCACTACAAATTGATGTAATCCCTTGGCGTAAGCAGTACGAACGTAGTCTTGATTTAGCTGTTCGAGTATGGATGAACGAATAAAACGCATCAATACTGCTGCTTGAAATAATCCTAATACTACGATGGGCATGATAGACTGCTTGAATTGGATAACAAAACTATTCCAATCTGTTACTTTGAGTGTGCTGTCGTAGATAAACGGTAACCAATTTAGCTGGACACTAAACAGAATAATGAACAGCAAACCAGTGAAAAAGGTTGGTAAAGAAAATCCTAGAAAGGCGAGAGTGGTGACAATGTTATCAAAGATAGAGTAACGTTTAAGTGCCGAAATTATTCCTAAAGGAAACGCCAGCAATACAGCAAAAATATAAGCAGAACCCACAACCCATAAGGTAGTAGGTAAACGCTGGAGCATTAGGGTACTAACAGGACTACGGCTAGTGAAGGAATATCCCATATCCCCTTGGAGAAATGACCACGCCCATTTAATATACCGAATCGGGATGGGTTGGTCTAAACCAAGGGCTCGACGAATATTCTCCCGCACTTCCGGGGTAATCGAAGGATTAGTCGCAAATTCCCCCATCGGGTCTCCAGGTGCTAAAGCCAAGATACCAAATACTACGATACTGATAGCAATTAAGGTGGGAATAGAAACTAATATACGATTAATTAAGTATCGCGTCATTGAAATTGATGATAGCGGTTTTCAATTTGGTAGGGAATCGGGAATCGGGAATCGGGAATCGGGAATCGGGAATCGGGAATTGGAAATCGGGAATATAAAGAAAATATTCTCTACCTCATAAGTATGGAAAACGCTATAGTTAATTGAAACTTGAAACTTGAATCTTAAATCTTGAATCTTGTTAATTAACTAATGACCAATCATGATTAATATCATGTCAGGATAATTACTCTGTCTTGATGCAGTCGCTCATGGGGGAAACCAACGGCAGTCGCTCATGGGGGGAACCCCCAAGACCGCGCTGCCTCCCCAAGACCGCGCTGCATCGCTTAATAAAAATCTCCCCATCTCCCCATCTCCCCATCTCCCTATCTCCCCATCTCCCTATCTCCCCATCTCCCCACACTCCCGTTAATTATGGGTATTCAACCAGAGTTCATATAACTATGATTTCCGCTTCCAATCCATAATATTCCAAGTATTACGATCCCATGGTGTCAAGTCATAACCCTCCAGCTGATTGCTAAACCCAGCTGCGTCAGCCCGATGGACAATGGGCAAAACTACCACATTATCTTTAACCAGTAAGTCATTCATCTGGATAAAGATTTTCCGACGTTTTTCTGGGTCTAACTCCTTTGTAGACTGCTGCCAAAGCTGATCGTATTTCGGATTACAGTAGCGAGAGTGATTTTGCCCAGACCATTGATTAGCTTTCTGGGAAATTTCATCACAGGTATAGGTTTTCAGATACGCACCAGGGTCGGGGCTATCATTCCCTGTGGTGTACATTTGTAGGTCAGCATAAAAGTGTTGGTTAGTATCGGTGTTGGCTGGATCACCAGAGAAATAAATACTGGCATCAATACTCTTAAGTTCTACCCCAACTCCAATCGAGGCTAGGGTCTGTTTGACAATTTCCTGGGTCTTCTGGCGGACAGGATTGACGGATGTCTGAAACAACACGGTCATCTCGACCCCATCTTTATCCCGAATCCCATTACCATTGGTATCTTTCCAGCCTGCTTCCTCCAACAAGGCTACCGCTTTTTTAGGGTTAAATTCATAGGTAGTATTGGGGGAATTATATTGCTCTGGTAAGACTAAGAAATTCCCTGTGGCTTTGCCCGTTGGTCCATAAAGCTGTTGAGCAATAGTTTCCCGGTCTAGGGCTAGGTTAAAGGCCTGACGCACCCGCTTGTCTTTGAAAAACGGATGGGGGAATTTAAGACTAGACCGTTCTCCAGACGGAGCTTTTTGATTGGGGTCGGTTTGATTCATTAAAATCCGTTCTACCAACGCCCCAAAGATAGCCACAACTTTACCTTTACCCCCTGCTTCCAGTCGTTTCAACACCGGTGCTTCCACTTGCAGATTGTAGGCATAATCCCCATCACCCGTTTGTAAGACTGCTCTAGCAGCAGAGGTAGCATCACCACCACCTTTTAGTTCTACTCGCTCAAAATAGGGTTTATCCGCTTCTCGGAAATTAGGGTTAGGCTCATAAACTACAGTATCCCCTGGCTTAAATTCTACGACCTGATAGGGACCGGTTCCCACAGGCATCAAGTTGGCTGGTGCTTGTCGTGCATTAGCACCATTGAAATCTTGATATAAATGCCGTGGCAAAATAATGCCATCACTACCGGAAAAGACTAAAAACCAAGCTGGATTAACATCTTTGAAGTTGACTTTGACTGTATAGTCGTCGATTGCTTCAACGTTTTTGATAGTTTTATAGGTACTAGCAGTAGTCGAACCTACGGCTGGATTGGTAATAAACTCGTAAGTGAACACCACATCAGCAGCGGTGAAAGGGGTGCCATCGGACCACTTTATATTGCGCTTTAGTTTCCAAGTCACCGACTTACCATCAGCCGCAATCCCACCATTCTCTACCGTAGGAACTTCTGCGGCCAAAAACAGCACCATCTCCCCATTTTTGTCATAACTCGTCAGGGGTTCGAGGGTAATCCGACTGGCTTCGGAATCCTTGTAACCATTGGAAAGATGAGGATTGAGGATAGTCGGTGCTTGCCAGTACAGGAGCTTCAAAGTACTGTCTTGATTGGACTGTAAAAGGCCACTATCAGGAGAATTACAGCCAGTTAAACACAAAAGACTCAATAGAATCAGGATATAGTATCTAGTCAAAAATCGTCCCACCAACTTTTCTCGCTAACATACATTTGCCGCAATTGTTGCAATTCTGCCTCAAAACGTACACCTTTGACTAGACCAAGCAATTTTTACTACTCGGGATTTATAGTTGATTTGAGATACGGTGGTTATGGGTAATCTTTGGCTAAGTATTGTTAATATAAGTAGTATTGCCTTGATGTTTCTTTACATGAGGTTTTTTGATGCGATCGCCCTGAGATAATTCTATGGTTTAAGGGCGATCGCTTCTCATAGTTTACGCCATTGAACTATTAAACTATAAACGTGATTAATTGTCAAGTATGGGTTTAGTCAGACTAAAAGTACGGGAACTAGCACAGGAAAAGGGCTGGACACTCAAGGAAGTTTCTGACCGTTCCGGAGTGATTTACAGCACTGTAAGGCACTATGCCCGCTGTCCTGGTCTAAAAACAATTGACTATACTTCTATGGATAAATTAGCCAGGACGTTTGATGTGATGGTTCAGGACTTAGTAGAGATTTTAGAAGAGTGAAGGAAATCAGCGCTAAATTCTTAAATCTTTCTAAACTTAAGCTATCAGTTATCAGCTATCAGTTATCAGCTATCAGCGAACAGCGATTAGCGCTACGCGCACGCTACGCGAATAGCTATCAGCCTTAGGGTGACGGCTGACCACTAACGGCTGACCACTGACGGCTGACCACTGACGGCTGACCGCTCACTGTTCAATGCTTAGCCATCTTAAGGATCGGAATTCACGGGATTCTTTTCAAAGGCTCGAATTGTGCCAGCACGACAATCCCGGAGCCAAGTCTTAACCGCTTGACCAATAACACCATTAGTACTTTCCCGTGGCGGTGTAGGAAGTTTGCCTTCTGAAACAGAACCAATACGGGAAAAAATCATCACTAAGCGCCAGCCATCAGAGCTTTTGGTCAAAAATAGCCAGTGATAATTCTGAAGCTCTACAGCTTTATCCTTAAAATACTTGCGTTCTAGGGTAGTTAGAAAGATTTGTTGAAGTGCTTCGCTATCCGTTGCATTAGGTACAGTGGTCGATTGAAACGACTTAAGGGGCAGAGGTTCAAACTCTGGCTTTCCTGCCACGATTACATAACTGAAATTGTCCACAGTGGAGTCTGAGCGCCGCGCCCTCTGAATCACTCGATTAGCATAGCTAGGTAAATCTTTAAGCAATAGGGAGGTTAACGTTTCCACCTCTACCGAACAGGTTTGATCGGGTGAAGGTTCAAGGTTGGCAGGTCGTTCGCCTAGCGTGGCCAATAGGCCAAGGTTGGCAGGTTGTTCGCGTAGCGTGGCCAATAGGCCAAGGTTGACAGATTGTTCGCGTAGCGTGGCCAATAGGCCAAGGTTGACAGGTTGTTCGCGTAGCGTGGCCAATAGGCCAAGGTTGGCAGGTTGTTCGCGTAGCGTGGCCAATAGG
>WTKN01000220.1:0-28693 GCA_011524395.1 Moorena sp. SS36440bin_2 | reverse complement strand
CAATAGGCCAAGGTTGGCAGGTTGTTCGCGTAGCGTGGCCAATAGGCCAAGGTTGTCAGGTTGTTGGGCTTTGGCGTTCGAGTAGGGTAGGTTGAACAGTAGACCTCTTTCAAAAGTAGTTTTCTGATACTGTTTTCGTGAATTCTTGTCCACTGTTCCCTGTTCCCTGTTCCCTGTTCCCAACTTCTGAAAGAAGTGTAGTTGAAACTTTTCTGGGAAACTTTCCAGGTTCAACTTGCTAAGGTTCAACCCATTAATCTGTAATCCCAAGTAAGCAATTAGAAGTAATCCCCTCAGCTGAAAGCTATACACCAGTAGCAGCTAATTCCTCACAAATCCTATTCCAGGCAGCGACTGGGTCGTCAGCAGCGGTAATGGGTCGCCCTATGACTAGGTAATCTGCACCGGCTTGTAGAGCAGCTAGTGGGGTCATTGTCCTTCGTTGATCACCTTGTTGGGACCATTGGGGGCGTACTCCTGGACAAACCAGTAGAAAATCATCACCACACACCTGTCTTAGCTGTGATACTTCCATGGGGGAGCACACTGCCCCATTCAAACCTGACTCTTCAGCGAGTAGTGCCATTTGTAAGACAAATTCAGGTAACTCGATCGGAATTTTCAGGTCAAAGGCCAAATCCCGGGAATTGAGACTGGTCAGTAGGGTAATACCAATTAACTTCGGGGGGGGACATCCCGCTGCCAACGCTCCCTCAACTGCCGCTTCAGCTGCTCGCTTAAGAGCATTGCGACCAGCAACGGCATGAATGGTGATTAAGTCCACACCATAGGCGGCTGCAACCCTTGTTGCTCCAGCTACCGTATTGGGTATATCGTGAAATTTAAGATCCAGAAATATCCGCTTTTGCCGATGTTTGAGAGCATGAATAATATCAGGACCAGTGCTCACAAAAAGTTCCAGCCCTACTTTCCAAAAGCTAACCTCAGGCAACTGTTCCACTAATGCGATCGCATCTTCTTTGCTCGGGACATCCAAAGGAACAATAATCCGATCTTCAACCTTCAACCTCCTAACCTCCGTTCCCTACTAACCTACTAACCTACTAACCCTGGCCAAAAGGCCACCCGTGCGCGTTCAACCTTCTAACCTTCATTGATACCTTCAACTAACTAAACGGGCAAACTTCTTTTTCCCCACCTGCAAAACCTTTCCCACCAATTGATCAGGGGAATCAAAGGTCTGGTCAACCACTGAAATGCGATCGCCATCCAACTTAACACCTCCCCCTTGAATCTGTCGCCTTCCTTCGCCACTACTTTGGCACAAACCTGATTCTTTAAGGATATAGAACAACTTAGCGGGAAACTCCACAGAAGACAATGAAAATTCTGGGACAGAATCCCCCGTACCAGTAGTGCTACCCTTTACTAAGTTTAGTGCTGCCTGCTGAGCTTCTTTGGCTGCTACTTCACCGTGATATTGGGTCACAATAGTCAGAGCCAATTGCTTTTGCTGCTCCCGTGGCTTTTCTGGAAGCTGGTCTAATGGCACATTAGTCAACAGCTCAAAATATTGCTTCAATAGATGATCTGGTGTCCCCTCCAGCTTTGAGTACATGGTCAGGGGATCATCTGACAAGCCAACATAATTCCCCAAAGACTTAGACAT
Source organism: Moorena sp. SS36440bin_2 (assembly GCA_011524395.1). GTDB lineage: Bacteria > Cyanobacteriota > Cyanobacteriia > Cyanobacteriales > Coleofasciculaceae > Moorena. Next base: position 27,063 of record WTKN01000220.1, on the reverse strand, counting down.
TTTCTGTATCCCATCAGTCCCAATCAAAATTGGCAACAGTAAGCCGAACTGGGGAGATTGCCCAAAATGCCGTTGTAAATCCCGTCCCAAGGCAATATTAAACTTTTGGTCAGTTCCCCCTAACTCCACATCAGCCTTCACTGCCACAGAATCATAGCCCTGCATCAATGGGTAGAGAAACTCATGAAGGAAAATAGGATTTTGTTGTTGATAGCGTTCAGCGAACCCTTCCTTCGCCAACATTTGCCCTACAGTCATAGTGGCTAACAAGTCAATAATCTCAGACAAATCCAACTGGTTAAGCCACTCAGAGTTATAGCGAATTTCTAGCCGTCCTGGGGTGTCAAAATCTAGAATAGGGCGCACCTGTGACAGATAAGTTTCAGCATTTTCCTTGACCTGAGCTGGTGTCAACTGGCGACGCACCTCAGATTTCCCAGTAGGGTCACCGATTCTCGCAGTAAAGTCACCAATAATTAAGACAGCGGTATGACCAGCATCTTGGAATGCCCGTAGCTTTCTGACTGGGATACTATGACCTAAGTGGAGATCGGCACCGGTTGGGTCTATACCTAACTTGATCCGTAAGGGACGCTCAGCTTGCTTGAGCCGAATAGCTAGATTTTCACTCGGGTCCTCAGAATCCGGTTGTAGGGGAAAAATTTCACTGGTACCTCTGTGTAGCCAAGCTAGCTCGTTAGAAAGGGGAATTTCAAAATTTGACATCGGTTGGGACTATGGTTGGGAATTCACTATGTTAATACATATCGTTTAAATTTATTCTAAGGATCCGCAGCTAGACCGACACAGGCCAAAACCATGTCAAAATGCCGCTAACTATTATACAAAACGCCGTTGACAACCGTTACGAGATGCCGGTTAAGCCCACTCTTCTTGATGCAGTCGCTGGTAACATAGCGATTAAATGCCCCATCCTTTAGCATCTAGAGGGTTCAATCGGTCGATGCATCTACTACAGGGACTGCATCAAGACGGGAAATGACCGTCGTAGAATACAAAATGCTATGAAATAGCTGGAATTAACCCTAATTCAAAAATTATTTATCGCTACAGTACTTGAAGCTGAAGTTGAAGCTTACTTATAGGGCTTGACACTTATCCATAACGTCCTGGCATTATTAAGAAATTCGATGCTCAAGACTTGTAAGTAATCCTGCTCTGCCCACCTATCCTTGGAATTGTCTTATAGAAAGATACTTAGAGAAAGTAAAAAAAACACACCTTGCACAGCCCCTAGCTTACATGTCTGTTCTTTAGTAAGGAAATGAAATTACCGTGTCATCTAGCACTATTCCACAACCACAAGATCGGAAAAATCGGAAAAAAAAGCCTTCACAAGTATTGCAGTTTGTGCAAGGGGTGGCTCAAGTAACTGGAGGGACTATCCTCGGGGTTACCATGTTAACTAGCTCGATTGTAGCTGGTGGACTTGTGGGCTTAGCGACTAGCTTCCGTAACCTGCCAGATGTGCGCATGCTCCGGAACTACACACCGACAGAAACAACTTACATTTACGATGTCAAGGGTAGACCCCTAGTTAGCCTTCATGGGGAAGCGAATCGAGAAGTGGTTGAATTTGGCCAAATCAACCCTCAACTCAAGCGAGCTGTACTAGCTATAGAAGACAGTCGCTTCTTTATGCACTATGGGGTTAACCCCAATAGCGTCGGTCGTGCTTTCTTAGCCAACTGGAGGCAGGGGACAGTAGTAGAGGGGGGTTCTACGATCACCATGCAGTTGGTGAAAAACCTGTTTCTGACTCGGCAACGCACCTTTAGCCGCAAAATTACTGAAGCTGTACTTGCTATCCGAGTTGAGCAAATCTTCTCTAAAGACGAGATTATGGAATTGTACCTCAATCAAATTTATTGGGGTCACAATAACTATGGCATTGAAACAGCTGCCCGCAGCTACTTTGTTAAGCCAGCGTCTGAGCTATCCTTAGGGGAGTCAGCCATGTTGGCAGGGCTAATCCAGTCCCCAGAAGAATACAGTCCCTTCACCAACTACTCTAAAGCTAAAGAGCGACAAGCCGTTGTCTTAAGGCGGATGCGGGATTTGGGATGGATTACAGCAGCCCAAGAAAAAGAAGCCAAGGAACAGCCCCTGTTAATTGGCAAAAGTACTTCCTGGACAACCAGTAAATTGCCTTACGTAACAGAAGCTGCTGTGGTGGAGTTAAAAGAGCGATTTGGTCAGGAGGCGGTCACCAAGGGCGGAATGCGAGTTCAGACCACGGTTGACTACAACTTCCAAAAGATGGCAGAAAAGACCGTTAATCGTGCTCATTACACCCTGCGTCGCCGTGGACTTTACGATAATCAGGTGGCATTAGCCGCTGTTGACCCCCGTACCCATTTTGTGAAAGCGATAGTTGGGGGGTACAGCTATGAAAAGAGCAAATTCAACCGTGCTACTCAAGCTCGACGTCAGCCAGGGTCATCCTTTAAGCCATTTGTTTACTATACTGCCTTTGCCACAGGTAAATATGCCCCTGGTTCCACTGTTTACGATACCCCCGTTCGCTATCGAGATGGTAAAGCCTATTACAGACCCAAAAACTATGGTGGTGGCTACTCTGGTGCCATGAGTATTCGCAGTGCCATTGTTCAATCGACAAATGTGCCAGCGGTGAAGATTGGCAGAAGAGTGGGACTCGATAAAGTCGTTGATGTGGTTAAGACCCTTGGGATTAAGAGTCCCATGCAACCAGTGCTATCGTTACCCCTAGGGTCAGTTGGGGTAACACCATTGGAAATGGCAGGAGCCTATGCTACCTTTGCCAATAATGGCTGGCACTCTGACACTACATTAATTGTCCGAGTGACCGATAGTAAAGGCAATGTGCTCCTAGATAATACCCCTAAGCCTAAGCTAGTACTAGATCAATGGGCGGTTGCTTCCCTTAACCATACCCTAACCGGTGTCATTAACGGAGGTACCGGAAAATCTGCCCACATCGGGCGTCAGGCGGCAGGTAAAACGGGAACAACCTCTTCAGAGCGAGATGTATGGTTTGTGGGATATGTACCCCAGATGGCTACCGCAGTTTGGATTGGTCGAGACAACAACCGACCCCTTGGACGAGGGGTAACAGGTGGTGGCTATGCCGCACCGATCTGGCGGAGTTTTATGATTCAGGCTTTGCGGAGGGAGCCAGCGAGATACTTCCCTCGACCCTCAAAATTTAAGCGTCCTCGATCTAGATAAATTCTAGATAAATAAGGGATATCAGCCGTCATAATTGGCGGCTCCCTAGTGACGCACTATGGGCATTCAGCCTAATCCCCTCCGTTATCAGCCAGTTATCAGCTGTCTTGGGGGATGTCGATGTATCCCCACCTCCACCAAAGGCTAACCTACTACGATTGCTTTTCTACGTCTGACTTCATCCGCTCCAATGTCATGTTCATCTGCTCAAACATCTGCTGAGGGGTGATCCCAAACTGACCTAACTGAGTATTGAGCTGCTCTATGGTCATCTGAGCCATGAAGTCATCGGATAACTCGAAGCGCTTCATAAAAATGCGATAGCGCTCCATCATCTGTTCCATCTGATCGATGAAAATCTTTTTGCCTTCACGGTCAAATTTGCCATAGTCGTTGCCCAATTTAATCAGGTCTTGGTAATCTTCAAACAGCTGTTTTGCCTCTTTTTGGACAATTTCCGAATCAAAAAAACCCATTGCTCTTACCTGTCAACCGGTTTGGTTGTACTCAATCGCCGCTTTATAGTCACATTTTAATGTAGCGTTAAACCTGGACAAAATTCGGTTTTCCGTATTAGTCCGTTGAACGCGCACGCGTGGCCAATAGGCCAAGGTTTAAAGTTAGACCGTTGAAGGTTAGACCGTTGAAGGTTAGACCGTTGAAGGTTAACCTTCAACCGTCAACCTGTTAACCGTCAACCTGTTAACCTTGAACCTGCCAACCGTCAACCTGTTAACCTTGAACCTGCCAACCGTCAACCTGTTAACCTTGAACCTGCCAACCGTCAACCTGTTAACCTTCAACCTGTTAAGCTTCAACCTATAACTTTCCAGTCCGAGATAAGTAATTATTATAGGAACATAGGATTGACAGTTTTTGGATCTCCACCAAGCTATTCAACGCGGGTCAAAGCAAGTATGTTGAGCAAGCCAAAAAGCCGCAAAGTCGCTTCCCTACTGGCATTGAGTGGGGTAGTGATACCCTTTTGTGGATTACACAAATTTTATCTCGGACAACCCTTTTGGGGAGTAATGTACTTACTCCTGTGTTGGACACCTATTCCTCGAATTGCCAGTGCTATAGAGGGGGTGTGGTATTTACTACAAAGTCAAGATCAGTTTGATCTCAATTTTAACCTCGGTATTGAGTCTACAGTATCTTCCTCAGAGAATTCATCAGCTGGTATTGACCCAGCCAAGGTAGGGGAAATTGCTGATGCCCTAAGACAGCTAGACAGCCTACGTCAGGAGGGACTAGTTTCTGAGTATGAATTTGAACAAAAACGTCGTCAATTACTTGACCTAATTGCTTGAGTTTCATGGCAATTTTTGATTGGCTATCACCCAAGACTCGACAAACCCCGAATCAGCAATCAATTCAGCAGAGGCTAAAGCGTGACCCCTACTATCGGCTAAAATCTACAGAAGAAATTGCTGTAGCTGCTAAATTGGGGCTCACCATTGATGTAAATCAAGCTGGTGTGGATGATTGGCTGAGATTGCCAGGGATATCTATCCATCAGGCGCGGACGCTTTTTGAACTGAGCAGCAGTGGTGTGCAATTTTGCTGCTTAGAAGATTTGGCAGCTGCCCTAGGTTGGTCCGTACAACGTCTGAGACCGTTGCAACCAATTTTGAGGTTTTGTTATTACGATCCTGAGAGTTTAGTTACCCCTGAGCTAGTCAACCCTAACAACGCATCTCTAGAACAGTTGACCAAAATTCCAGCAGTGGACTTGTTTTTAGCTAGAGCGATCCTGCAAAATCGCTTTGATGGTGGCCCATACCGTAATTTAGCTGACCTTCAACGACGCCTTGAGCTTAATCCTCAGCTGACATCTGAGTTAATGTACTATTTAATCTTTTGAAATTATTAGTTTGAGCTTACTAGTTTGATAAGGAGTTGCATTCAAAGATAGTAGATTGCTTGGATAGGGAGATAGGGAGATAGGGAGATAGGGAGATAGGGAGATAGGGAAACTTGTAAGTTTTACTGCAACTTGGTATGAGAACCTATCCAGGTTACTACTAATTATTTTTACTCACTTAAAACTAGAAACTAGAAACTAGAAACTAGAAACTTGTCAGTGAGCAAGTCACAACTGTTCGCGTAGCGTGCGCGTAGCGCTTAAACTGACAGCTGATAGCTCAATGCTCACCACAAAACCTAAAAAAGGAACAGACTACGAGAGAATAGTCTAGTTCCTAAACAGAAGTGGTTGAATCAGTTATGCCGACGAAAAAATTAGGTAATCTTTAAAATTACTAGGTCATAGCAATTCCTTAGACTTGCGCTTTAATGACGTTACACTTAATCCCAGTAAGCCTAGGCTTAACAATCCCATGGTCATGGGTTCAGGGACAGGTGTAGAATTGGAAGGATCGTTAGGACCCGGAATTAGATCAACATTAATATCAGCCTTATCAGAAGTATAAGAACCCGTATAACCTAGCCAGCCAGCCATACCAAAGTTAGTGTTTTTGCCACTAGCTCCAACCCCAACCTGGAAGGCGTATTTACCATCTCTAGGCATTTGGTAAAGATTGAGTTCTTTCCCATCGTAGAAATCTACGCCAGTTAAGGTAGCCCGATCTTCATCCATATTATAGTAGTACCATTTGCTAGTATCGATGGAACCACCATTTTCTACATAATTAAACCTCGGTAGTTCCTTTTTCGGTTTTACCTTAGGATCTGTTGTGCGCTCGAACCAAATATCAACCTCCCATTTTTTAGTATCATCTTTTTCGGAAACGATGGTACCAAACAAATGAGCAGTCTCATCATCGTATTCATTAAAGGTACCATTAGGATCAAATAGAAATCTTCCTGATTTCAACTCAGGTAACCAGAAAGAGTGTCCTGACCAATCTGTGTCTTCTGGGTAGGTATGAGCTTCACCGGCGTTCCAGGACTTGATGAGATTAGCTGCTTGGGCTTCTCCTACTGCGCCCAAAACTATAGACCCTAAAACTAATCCACTGGTTACAAATTTAGTTATGTTCATATTATAGACGCCCTAGTTATTTTAATAAATTAATCAATTTACTGTATACAGCAAATAATTGGTTTGCTAATTGGTTTACCAACTCGATTATAGCTTGAGCTGTCAGTAAAATCACTTTCAGTAAATTAACTGATATTTACATTCTGCAAATCTCATGATTGCGATCGGGTTAGCGCTAACGTATAAAACGTATAAATTTTGTCTTTTTTTGTATAAATTCATAGCAAACAAAAAATCCTATCATTTTTGAACTGGTATCAAACTTGATTGCATGACTCGGAGCTAATCTACTCAAAATAGCCCGTGCATGTAACCGCTGCTATAGCTTGACAAGTTACCCTTAATTTAGGGAAACTCTAGGTTATCCTATGGCAGGGGTAAGCAAAAACAAATAAAACCTAGGGTTTCAGCCATTAATCACTTTCCCGAACTACTTACTTGGCCGAATTACTTCCCCCAATGGGTGGTCCCTACCCAAAAAGCCCCGACGCCAGACTTTCCATCGGAGGCGTGCTATGCCGGAAAACACGATTTCAGCAGAAATTGAGTCATCCCCCAATCACTCTAGACAAGCTGCTTTAGCTCTACAACAGCTTGGCTTTCGGATCCTGCACATTGGACCGACTATCAGTGTACAAGCTCCGCAATCCCTGTGGGAATCAACCTTCAATGTTTCCTTCCAACCACAGCAGAAAACCCTGATCCAGGAGATAGATACCAGTAACGTTACCTATGCCAAAGCTGTGGTTGACAATATACAAATTCCTGAGCAACTACAAACCTTGGTAACTGGGGTGATGTTTGTAGAGCCCCCAGAATTTTTCTGATCGCGTAGCGGCTCGTACCGAGCATCGCATAAGCGCGGAAGCTGAGGCCTTTTGGCCTTTTGGCCACGCGTGCGCGTTCGGCCACAACGCTTCCGGAGCGTAGCGTGGGCAACGGCCAATCTAGTTATAGTAAAAAATTTTCCGAGCAATCATAAACGAAAATCGAATAAAACACAAGTACCCACAAGGGTGAGGTCAATATGTGATCACAGATACCACACTAAAGAAGTGAACCAAAGACGTAAACCAACTTGGTTTGTTGATTAACAACGACAGGGATAGTGATCAACCACTGTCTAACTAGGATTTAACTAAAAAGCTTATGATACAACAACTACAGACGGAAGTTGAGCTAGTTTCCTTTGAAGCCATTATCGCATCAGAAAGTGGCCAGTCTATGTTCGCCACTGACACCTACCTCCAACCAGAGAATCTTCAGCAATTCGCTCCACCCCCTGGACGGGGCATTCAAGCTGCAAATGTTTTACAATCCCTTGGCTTTCGAGTCAAGCAAATCGGAAATTTTTCCATTAGTGCTGATGGACCACGGGAACTGTGGGAACGGGTCTTTAGGACCCGAGTAGAACGGGACAGCCAACTGATTAACGAGGGTCATCCTGAACTGGGAGAATTGAGCTTCTTGCGCCATGTTGCTGGTGCTCCCTTTACCATTCCCGAAGAGCTATCTGGGTTGATAGAGCGCGCTTATCCCCAACGTCCACCAATTTTATTTGAGTCGCCACTGCCTCCACGGGTTGGTTATCATCATCTTAATGTTCCCTCCGATGTAGCCATGGTATGTCGCTCGACCCCTGTTCACAAGGTGGGGGTAACCGGTAAGGGCGTTTTAGTAGCAATGGTAGACACTGGATTCTACAAGCATCCCTTTTACGAGTGGCATGGCTATAACTACCAGGCAACCCTGGCACCAGATGCTCAAAACGTAGAGCGGGATGAGAATGGTCATGGCACCGCTGAAGCAGCAAATATTTTTTCCAATGCACCAGATATTGACTTTATTGGTGTCAAAATGGGGAGTAACCCCACCCTGGCGTTTAAGATGGCATCGGATTTACATCCAGCAGTGATGAACAACAGCTGGGGCTTCAGTATTCCAGAAGGGCCTCTACCGAATTACCTTAAGCCCCTAGAAGCAGCAGTTATTGAAGCAGTCAAAGAGCGTGGTATTACTGTCTGTTTCTCTGCTGGTAACGGACACTACGGATTTCCAGGTCAGATGCCGGAAGTGATTTCTGTGGGTGGAGTCTATGCCCACGATACTGTTGAGGGCAATGACTTCCGCTTAGAAGCTTCCGACTACGCCAGTAGCTTTGATAGCCAGATTTATCCAGGACGGCACGTACCTGATGTGTGTGGACTGGTGGGAATGCGACCCAGCGCTGCTTATATCATGTTGCCCGTTGAACCAGGGGACGAAATTGACCAAGGCTTGGGCGGCGGTGAGTATCCGAATCAGGACGAAACGGCTACTGATGATGGGTGGGCCGTGATCAGCGGTACTAGTGCTGCTTCTCCCCAAGTAGCGGGTGTTTGTGCCTTGCTTAAACAGGCGCAACCTGGTCTGTCTCCATCCCTGATTAAGCAGATTCTGCGGGCATCAGCGCGAGATGTTAAGCTGGGCAAGAGCTTCCATGGTCAACCAGCAGGAGAAGGACACGATGGAGCAACTGGAGCCGGTTTGGTGGATTCCTATGCCGCCTATAAGTTAGCTCGGTCCGTGACCATCCGCAATGTTCATGACTTGCCAGCACCTCGTTAATATAGCGCTTCTCAAATAGGTGAGCTATATTTGAGCTTTTAGGGAGTCGGGAATTCAGAAGTCATAAGTCATAAGTCATAAGTCAGAACTCAGAAGTCGGGAATCGGGAGTCGGGAATCGGGAGTCGGGAATATCACCATACATCCATACATCCCATATCCTCCCATCTCCCCATCTCCCCATCTCCCTATCTCCCCATCTTTCCACACTTCCCACACTTCCCACACCTCCCTCTCTTCCCCTGCATCGCTATTCCCTGTTCCCTTTCCTTCATATGCTGACTAATAGGATAATCGCCCATCGTGGCGCTTCTAATTGTGCCAAAGAGAATACTATTGAAGCCTATGAGAAAGCGATTGAAATTGGGGCTGACTTTATCGAATTTGATGTAAGAATCACTAAAGATGGGGTATTGATTTCCCATCATGATCCAATGATAGCTAATCAAGCTATCAGTCAGTTAAGCTTTGCTGAAATTAATTCCATTGCTGGTCAGCAAGGGTTTACAGTTCCTAGGGTTGAGGAAGTTTTAAGACTGACACGTAACAAGATTAAACTAGCGGTTGAGCTCAAAGAAGAAGGCTATGAAGAAAAATTGTTGGCGCTAGTAATGGAATATATCAAGATAGATGAGTTTGTTATTTTATCATTTAATATTTCATCATTAAGATGGATAAAATCTAAGTATCCTGAGGTTAAAGCGGGATTGCTATTAAGCAAAAAAAAAAAAATTTTTCTGATTATATTACTCAGGGTTTTCAGGATTTGGGTGTTTCAAAAACTGATCCGACTTACACCGGATATACTAGCAATACAGTGGGAAACGTTAAAATTTGGTTTATTGGAAATTGCTGCTAAACAGGGCAAACCGGTTTTTGTTTGGACTGTAAATGATCAAAAAACGATTAGAGAGCTTCTAAATGATAATCGGGTACATGGTATAATTACCGACAAACCAGACTTAGCTCGGAAGCTATTGACTAATCTTGAATGTACTCTTCGCCATTGATCATCGCTATCTCGGCTCTTACAAATTCTCGTCCTAGGTAAAGGGCGTGATCGAAGCGACTTAAAGGACAGGGTTTAGTTTCTTCGGTAATTTTCATGCCTAGTTCCTTGGCTGTCCTACCTTTGAAAATAGCGGTGGGAGTACGGTTTAATTTAACATCGCAGGGAAATGGTTCTCCGGTTTCTGGATCAACTGCTAACCCTTTGTGATTAATTTTGTTACTGTAGTGTTCGGCACAGATCAGACTTGCTTCTCGGTCTATGTAAATAATAAAGTAGCCCTCTGGATCGAGTTCAATAAAGCGTTGAGAGAGCTTCTCATCAATAGCAGTAATGTTTTGGGCAGTGATAATCATGGTGAACGGTCAAGGGCTAAATCTGATGGCAAATCCTACTATTATAACTTTAACAGAACAATTAGACAAGGTTAGGGATGAGGAGAACAGCGAAACATAGCGAGGCGCAGCAGGTATCGGAGGTGTGGGGAGTGAGGTGATCAGTACTTAAAAAAGTTGATAAATTTAACAGCCATACTTACTCTAGATTTAGTATAGTAAAGCTTGGGAATTAAATAATTAACCCTATTGGTAGTGTTCCTGGTGTGAGCAAGCCATGGTGTATTATAACTAAATTCTACCCAACCACAGAAAATGCTACAAACCCTTGGGAAACTATAAACCAAGTCAATCCAGATTTAGTATAGTAGAGCTTGGGAATTCAATAGTTAACCCTATCAGTAGTGTTGTACCTTGGTGTGACCAAGCCGAGGTGCATTAATATATCTAATATTATTCTGCCCAACGAGTGAAAATGCAACAAACCCTATCGGCAACAAGCGTAAGCCAAAATAAAGCTAATATTCAGGTGATCACACGGGATGGTTCTCTGACTTCCCTTGATATTTCCAAAATTCGTTCTGTTGTTGAGTGGGCTTGTGCTGGCAAGGATGTCAATCCGATCACTCTAGAAGCCGGACTCACTACCCGCTTACGTGACGGTGTTACTACCAGAGAGATTCAGGATAACTTGATCAACTGTGCCCTGGAAATGTGTAGTCCTGATCAGCCTGACTGGCGCTATGTAGCAGGACGACTGCAGATCTGGAGTCTCTGGAAAGATACCCTGGTAAACCGTGGTTATCAGTACGGTGACTACCCTAGAACTGTTCGCTCTAAAGTAGAGTCTGGTAAATATGACCCCAGTATCCTAACCTATACCACTGAGGAGCTACAAGAAGCAGGTTCTTGGATTAATCCCGATTGGGACACGGATTATGATTATGCAGGGGCTGTACTGCTAACTCGTCGGTATCTCCTGGCGGATGAGTTGCCCCAAGAGGCATTTTTAACTTGTGCTCTGCTGCTAGGGTCAGTGGAAGCCCCGGAAGATAGACTAGGTTGGGCAAGGCGATTTTATGAAGCGATCGCACAACGGAAAATATCTCTAGCTACCCCGATCCTGGCTAATCTCAGAATTCCTAAGGGGTCTCTGTCTTCCTGTTTTATCACTAGCATTGATGACAACCTGGAAAGCATCTTTGAAGGAATTACTGATACCGCCAGAATCTCCAAAAACGGTGGTGGTGTTGGGGTCAATGTCAGCCGGATTCGCTCAACCGGTAGCTGGGTGATGGGCAAAGCCAATGCTTCGGGAGGGGTAATTCCTTGGATTAAACTGCTTAACGATACTGCGATCGCAGTTAATCAAGGAGGTCGTCGGGCAGGGGCAGTCACCGTTAGTGTGGATGTGTGGCATCTCGATGTGCCAGAGTTTCTGGAGATGCAAGCGGAAAATGGCGATCCCCGGCGCAAGGCTTATGATATCTTTCCCCAATTGGTGATTCCCGATGAGTTTATGCGTCGGGTGGTTAATAAAGAAGACTGGACATTAATCGATCCCTATGAAGTACGGATCAAGCTAGGGATTGAGCTATCGGAACTTTGGGCAGAGGAGTTTGAAAGCGCCTATCAAACCATTGAAGCAGCTATCGGCGAAACCCTCACTCTCTACAAGACCGTGAATGCTCGGGAACTCTTCAAGACGATAATGCGATCGCAAGTAGAGACCGGAATGCCTTACTTGGCGTTCAAGGATACCATTAACCGCGCTAATCCTAATCAACACCAGGGCTACATCCCAGCGGTAAATCTTTGTACCGAAAGTTTCTCTAATGTCGAAATTGGCAATGCTGCTCACTGTTGCAATTTGGACTCAATCAATCTCGCCAATATTGAGGAAACTGAATTGCCTAATATCTGTCGTCTGGCAGTGCGGATTCTCGATAACACGATTGATTTAACCACTCCTCCTTTTAAAGCAGCCCATAGGCACAATCACAAATACCGCACCATCGGAGTCGGTTGTATGGGATTAGCGGATTGGTTAGCTAAACGGTGGCTAACCTATAACAACCTTAAGGAAATTAGTAACTTATTTGAGGATATTGGCTACTACTGCACCCATGCATCGATGGAACTCGCTATCGAACGGGGTGCTTATGCTGCTTTCGATGGTAGTGAGTGGAGTAAAGGTAAGCTAATTGGCGCTAAACCAGTGGAATGGTTTGTAGAAAATTCCCAGCATCAAGAGCGTTGGGTAGCCCTATCTCAGGATATTCAAAAATTTGGGATTCGCAATTCTCATATTACTGCGATCGCACCCAATACATCCTCATCTCTAGTACAAGGATGTACCGCTAGTGTCTTACCAGTTCACAGCAAATTCTTCTATGACAAATGGGCAAAAGGCACTGTACCCATTGCCCCACCCTTTATTAAAGATAATTTTTGGTTCTACCACGAGAACAAAAACTTTGATCAGAAAAAAGTTGTTCAAGCAGTCGCCACTATCCAGCAATGGATTGATACTGGGATTTCCATGGAATTGTTATTTAACTTAAACCAAGGAGTTTATTTCCCAGAGGAACCTGAACGCACCCTCAAAGCCAAAGACATCTATGAAACCCTAGTCATGGCTTGGGAATTAGGATGTAAAGCCGTTTATTATATCCGAACCGTCCAGCGTGACAACTTCAAAGAATTAGACAACACTTGTATCGCTTGCGCTAATTAGTTAGTAAGCATATGCGCTACTTGAGGTGCGTGCGCGTTCAGCAGTCAGCAGTCAGTGGTCAGCGGTCAGTGGTCAGCGGTCAGTGGTCAGCGGTCAGCTTTGTGGAACAGGCTTCCAGCGTGCGCGCCCTTAAGCTTAAGCGCACGCGTGTGCGTGCGCTTAAGCTGAATGCTGAAGTCAGCATGCTGAATGCTGAAGTCAGCATGCTGAATGCTCTTGCTCCCGACACTCCCTGTTCCCAATTCCCGATTCCCGATTCCCGACTCCCGACTCCCTATTCCCTATAAAAAAAATGCTAACTACAATGCCAATTAACCCTATCTTTAATCCAGATGGGGATGATAAAACTGAACACCGTTCAATTTGGTTTGGTAACACCACTAACTTAATGCAACTCAATGATGTCCGTTATGCTTGGGCAATTGGGTTGTATCAACAGATGCGGGAGAATTTCTGGATTCCCCAGAAACTAGACCTAACTCAAGACGTAACAGACTACTCCAATTTAACGTCAGCAGAACGTTATGCTTATGATGGAATTCTCTCCTATTTAACCTTTTTAGATTCTGTTCAAACCTGCAATATTCCTCACATCAAAAGTAGCATTACTGCCCCAGAAGTTAGTCTGTGTATGGCGGAACAAATTTCTCAGGAAGGGATGCACAATCAAAGTTATCAATATATCATTGAAACCGTTATCCCTACTGAACATAGAAGTAGAGTATATGAATTCTGGCGCACTGATAAAGTACTCAGGGATAGATGCGAATTTGTCGCCAGTTTCTATCAACGCTATGTTGATAATCCCACCCCAGAAAACTATTTTGTTTCCTTACTGGCTGACTTTTTATTAGAAGGAATGTACTTCTATAATGGGTTTATTTACTTCTACAATCTCGCCTCTAGGATGCTGATGCCAGGCTCAGCTGACATTTTTAAAATGATTAATCGAGATGAACTGAGTCATGTCCGGCTTTATCAAAAGTTAATCCCCATGGCAATGGAAGTATTTCCCTATTCCAGTGACCAAATTTATGAAATGTTTGCCACAGCAGTGGAGCATGAATGTCGCTGGACTAATCATATTGTTGGTAACGATATTTTAGGGATTACCGAACGGAGTACTGAACACTACACCAAGTATCTGGCCAATATCAGGTTACGTTCTATTGGATTAGACCCCCTTTACCAGGGGGAAAACTATCAAAAGAGTCCCTATAGCCACTTAGAGCGTTTTTCTGATACTAAAAAAGATGCTCATACTAAAGCCAATTTCTTTGAAGCTAGCGTAACTAGTTATGTGATGTCTTCTGGGGTCAGTGGTTGGGATGAAATTTAGGGAATAGGGAGATAGGGAGTAAACTAGAAACCAAACCATCCAAATCCACCCATTGATTCTCTGTGACTAGAAGCCGCGAACCATTTCCCAGTCTGCTGCTGTATCACGCCTTGAAGTGGTCAGTGGTTAGCCCCTTAATCCATACCTATTTCCGGGGTCGCATTTATGGTGCTAAACACGTACCAACCTCGGGACCCCTGGTAGTGGTGAGTAACCATGCTAGTGACTTTGACCCACCGATTTTATCTAATTGTGTGGGACGTCCAGTAGCCTTTATGGCCAAGCAAGAATTGTTTCGTGTCCCAGTCCTGAAACAGGCGATTGAATTGTATGGTGCTTACCCGGTTAAGCGAGGCTCAGCAGACCGGAGTGCCTTGCGTTCTGCTCTCAATTGCCTCGACAATGGCTGGGCCGTTGGTGTGTATTTGGATGGCACCAGGACACGGGATGCTCGCATTCATAAGCCCAAGCTTGGTGCGGCCTGGATTGCTGCCCAAGCCCAAGCCCCCCTGCTGCCGGTTACGTTGTGGGGAAGTCAAGGAATTGTTAAAAAAGGTTCCTTGATGCCACGGTCTGTGCCCTTAACCGTGCGCATTGGTAAGCTGATTGCTCCTCCTAGTTCCAGTAACCGAGACGAATTGCAAGCTGTGACCCAACAGTGTGCTGCAGCGATTAATGCTCTCCATGATTTGGGACGTTGATTATTTGGGAATAGGGAACAGGGAGTAGGGAGTAGGGAATCGGGAGTAGGGAATCGGGAATCGGGAATCGGGAATCGGGAATCGGGAATCGGGAACAGTTGCGTAGGGTGTGTTAAGGACCTCACACCCCACACACCACACCCTACACCCTAAATTCTCTACCTCGCTTCACCAATCACAGTAAAAGCCGCCCAAGCTTTCGGGTCTGGATTACCATCTCCATCATTGAGCATCGATAACATCGCCTCTCGCATGGCTTTGGCTTTATCGAATTTGTTGGTGTAAATATTCCTATAAAACTCCGTCATCAACTTGGCCGTATCATCATCAGGCACTTTCCATAAGGACACCACCAAACTGGGTACACCGGCGGCAATCAAAGAACGGGATAAACCAATTACTCCTTCCCCTTTAATCTCACCTCTACCAGTATCACAAGCACTGAGAACCACTAACTTTGCGTTCAATAAGGATTTTTCCGATTCCGTGTAACGATTCAAAATTTCACGACTGCTGAGAAAGCCATCATGGTCTGGTTCCTCAGGAGCTAATGCGATCGGCGAAGCCGCGCCAAAGGCGATCGCACCGGGATAACCAATACCATTGACATCATCGAGTAAACCATGGGTGGCTAAATGGATAACCGAAGCATTGGCCATTTTTTCCACAATGGTTGCTTCTGTTGCTAACGGTCCAATTAAAGCTTTTGTATTGAGCAATTGAGCAATGGTTAAGGCTTCTGTTTCTGCATACGGTAGAGGGTCTAACGGTTCTTGTTCCAGTCCTACATTAATTTTGGGCATGGTGGGATTACCCACAATCAATGGTGTTCCGGTGCTGTCTTGGACTCGATGCCAATTTTTACGGGTAAACGACAGGGATTGGATCGAAGGAGCAGTGAGAATAGTATGGTTTTCGATTAGATAATTTCCCTGATCATCTAGCAGAGCAGCAAAGGGAACCAGAAATAGTTCTTGATGGGGGATAAAAATAATACGGTCTGATGGGTTTGTTGGTAATAAGTCAACAATGGGAGTAATCAGCAGTTGGTAGAGCTCCTGTAGTCGATTACTATTGTTAGGGTTTAGTGGTGAAGGAGCATGAGGTAATAAGTTGACAATTGAATTCATCAACAGTTGGTAGAGTTGTTGTAGTCGATTACCATGCTTAGTGTTTTGTGGTGAAGAAGGATTGTGATTAGATCTACCTCTGACACCAATCTCCTCACGACTAAATTTGACTAGTTTGGCCAGAGTAGTATCTTGGGGTAAATCATGACTACGGAAGGTAATCTCACCAGTGGGAGCAATCACCCAACTATAAATCTGGTCATCAACAATCGAATATTGTACCAAGGTGGCTTGTTGTTGTTGAGCAATCTCTTGAATATCTTTAACAGTAGGAGCTTTGGTTTTTTGAGGAGTTTCAGATAACTGTGCCCCTAATAAGTCAATCAGAGCACGGTTGCGACCCCGTTCGGAAATCTCTAAGGCTTGTCTTGGTTTACCTTGAGCAACCAATACCTGTTGTAAGAGACGATAGCTGCGAGCTTGTTGTTCAAAACTAGAAACCTTCCAATCCTCTTTGCTACTGAGTATTTTGCGGATATCTTCCCAAATTTTAATGGTATAAAACAGCTTACTTTGGGCGCGTTCTAGTTGATTATTTTCTAAAAAGATAGCACTGAGATTATTTTGGGATTTAGCTTCAACCAGGAGGTGTCCGATTACCCTAGCAATAGCTATGGATTGTTGGTGGTAATCAATCGGTTTTTTGTAGTCTTCCAGATCATAGTATGCAAGACCCAGATTACCCACGAAGCGATATCTACCCTTGCGGTTTCGGATTTCCCTAGCAATAGCTAAAGATTGTTGGTGGTAATCAATGGCTCTAGAGTAGTCTCCCAGCTCATAGTATGCATTACCCAGATTAGTCACGGAGGCAGCTTCACCCATGAGGTCTGTAATTGTCCTAGCAATAGGTATGGATTGTTGGTGGTAATCAATGGCTTTTTCGTAATCTCCCAGATGATAGTATGCATTACCCAGACTAGCTAGGGAGTTAGCTTTACCTCTCCGGTCTTGGTTTTCCCTAGCAATAGCTAAATATTGTTGGTAGTAATCAATGGCTTTTTTGTAGTCTTCCAGATGATAGTATGCATTACCCAGATTACCCAGGGAGTTAGCTTCACCAATGAGGTATTGATTTTCCCGAGCAATAGCTATGGATTGTTGGTGGTAATCAATGGCTTTTTTGTAGTCTCCCAGCTCATAGTATGCAAGACCCAGATTATTCAGGTAACCAGCTTCAGCCTCGTGGTTTCCGATTTCCCGAGCAATAGCTATGGATTGTTCCTGGTAATCAATGACTTGTTTGTACTCTCCTAGATGATAGTATGCACCACCGAGATTATTCAGGAAGTTAGCTTCAGCCTCGCGGTTTCCGATTTCCCGAGCAATAGCTATGGATTGTTGGTGGTAATCAATCGCTTTTTTGTACTCTTCCAGATTACCGTATGCAAGACCCAGACCTTTCAGGGAGTTAGCTTCACCCTCGCGGTTTCCGATTTCCCTAAAAATGTCTAAGGATTGTTGGTAGTAATCAATCGCTGTTTTGTAGTATCCCATAGCATTTTTTATACTACCGGAAGTATTCAGGGAGTTAGCTTTACCCAGGCGATCGGCGATTTCCTGAGCAATAACTAAGGAGTTTTGGTGGTAATCAATGGCTGTTTTGTACTCTCCCAGATGATTGTATGCAAGACCCACATTACCCAGGGAGTTAGCTTCACCCTCGCGGTTTCCGATTTGTTTATAAATCATCAATGCTTGCTCGTAAGACTGTAATGCTTCTGGGAACTCACCGCGACCAACGTGACTAAGTTCGTGTTTAAATAGTTTGTCCGCCTCTGTTTGATTACTGTCTACTTGAACTATGGCATCACTAGGGGCTAAAGTCCCTTCTTGCTCTGGGCTAACCGTGTTTTGTTCTTGAGCCAGTGCTGGTAAGCTCAGGAATCTAGCCACAACAAGGAGTACCCCAGGGCTGAGGCAGATAGTGAGAAGTCCCAACCATAAGACGTGCTTAAGTTTCATATCGGATATTGAATTATTCCCTACTTGGTCATATCTGAGAGATTCCTGAACCTATGCAATGATTAAGGGAATAGGGAGTCGGGAGTCGGGAGTCGGGAGTCGGGAGTGGTGCGTTACGGGACGGATGCTGCTGGCGAATTCGTGAAACCTTTATTATGCGGTAATCTGCTCCCTTCTCCCAAGGTTGGGAGAGGGGCTGGGGGTGAGGGCTGATGGGGCTTATTAGTTTGTTAAGAAATATTTCGCCAACAGCATCCGGGACGGGCTGTCCCAAACACACCCTACGCCACTACTATAAAAATAGCGATCGCATTATAGCTGGACAAGGGTTATAGGGATAGCTTCGGCCACTATATTTTACGAATCATTGAGGAGTGCTATATATTGAAATAATCTCGATTTCCATTACTCGATGCATTGGTTTGGTTGGCTTTTCAGTTGTGATCAGTTGATCTGCTTTAATTTGCAGTGCAGCTGCTACATGAATCCCATCCATCCCAGCTAAACCATAAGTACAGGAATTTGTTGGGCATTTTGGATAATTTGCTCTAAGTCAGTTGCCCAATGGTTGACAGCATTAAAGAAGGTTTCGTAAAATTCTGTTTCATCTTGTTGCTTGTTAAAAATTGCTTTAGGCAAGACTTCTAACTGCACGAAGCGACTTGAGGCAAACTCCCGATTTTCATCGTTAAGAATTTGATTGGCTCTAATGCTGATTGACTCAATGCCTTGAAAAGCGGTAATCAGTACACCAGAGTCTATGTAAGTCTTCTTACGAGTCACTCCATCCACCTCGACGTGCAGCCAATTCCAGTTCAATGTCCTCTTCGTTGAGCAGTCGTAAGCCAGCAGCAATTGCTCGTTGTCGAATTTCCCATAATTTTTGGGCTAAGGGAGTTTTTGGTACAAAATCCGATTGAGGGGGTGTTGTTTCTGACTCAGATTTAAGGAGTTCAACAAACTCTAAAACTTGTTGCTGTTTTTCCGGTTCCAGCTCTCGCCAGTGTTTAAGTAGTTCTTCTTCTTTACCCATAAACACCTCCCGATGGAATGATAATTCTATTGTATAGGAATAGGGAACAGGGAATAGGGAACAGGGAATAGGGAGCAGGGAACAGGAATAGGCATGCTAGCAAAAGGCATGCATGCAACAGGGGCAAGAGTTCCGGACTACCCACACCCGGTCACCCCACACCCGGTCACCCTCAATTCTCTACCTAGCCTCACCAATCACAGTAAAAGCCGCCCAAGCTTTCGGGTCTGGATTACCATCTTCATCATTTAGCATCGATAACATTGCCTCTCGCATGGCTTTGGCTTTATCCATTTTGTGGGTGTAAATATTAGTGTAAAACTCCGTCATCAACTTGGCCGTATCATGATCAGGCACTTTCCATAAGGACACCACTAAACTGGGTACACCTGCGGCAATCAAAGAACGGGATAAACCAACTACCCCTTCCCCTTTAATCTCACCTCTACCAGTATCACAAGCACTCAGAACCACTAACTTTGCGTTCAATAAGGATTTTTCCGGTCCTGCGTAACGACTCAGAATTTCACGACTGGTGAGAAAGCCATCATGGTCTGGTTCCTCAGGAGCTAATGCGATCGGCGAAGCCGCGCCAAAGGCGATCGCACCTCGATCATAAATACCATCGACTAAACCATGGGTGGCTAAATGAATAACCGTTGCATTGGCCATTCTTTCCACAATGGTTGCTTCTGTTGCTTCTGCTCCAATTAGAGCAGTGGTATTCAGCAATTGAGCAATGGTTAAGGCTTCTGTTTCTGCACCCGATAGAGACTTTAACGGTTCTTGTTCCCGTCCTACATTAATTTTGGGCATAGTGGGATTACCCACAATTAATGGTGTTCCGGTGCTGTCTTGGACTCGATGCCAATTTTTACGGGTGAACTCTAGGGATTGGATCGAAGGAGCAGTGAGAATAGTATGGTTTTCGATCAGATAATTTCCGTCATCATCTAGCAGAGCAGCAAAGGGAACCAGAAATAGTTCTTGATGGGGGATAAAAATAATACGGTCTGATGGGTTTGTTGGTAATAAGTCAACAATGGGAGTAATCAGCAGTTGGTAGAGCTCCTGTAGTCGATTACTATTGTTAGGGTTTAGTGGTGAAGGAGCATGAGGTAATAAGTTGACAATTGAATTCATCAACAGTTGGTAGAGTTGTTGTAGTCGATTACCATGCTTAGTGTTTTGTGGTGAAGAAGGATTGTGATTAGATCTACCTCTGACACCAATCTCCTCACGACTAAATTTGACTAGTTTGGCCAGAGTAGTATCTTGGGGTAAATCATGACTACGGAAGGTAATCTCACCAGTGGGAGCAATCACCCAACTATAAATCTGGTCATCAACAATCGAATATTGTACCAAGGTGGCTTGTTGTTGTTGAGCAATCTCTTGAATATCTTTAACAGTAGGAGCTTTGGTTTTTTGAGGAGTTTCAGATAACTGTGCCCCTAATAAGTCAATCAGAGCACGGTTGCGACCCCGTTCGGAAATCTCTAAGGCTTGTCTTGGTTTACCTTGAGCAACCAATACCTGTTGTAAGAGACGATAGCTGCGAGCTTGTTGTTCAAAACTAGAAACCTTCCAATCATCTTTGTTAATGAGTATTTTGCGGATATCTTCCCAAACTTTAATGGTATAAAACAGGTTACTTTGGGCGTATTCTAGTTGATTGTTTGCTAAAAAGATAGCACTGAGATTATTTAGGGATTTAGCTTCAACCAGGAGGTGTCCGATTTCCCTAGCAATAGCTATGGATTGTTGGTGGTAATCAATGGCTTTTTTGTAGTCTCCCATATAATAGTATGCATTACCCAGATTACCCAGGGAGTTAGCTTCACCCAGGCGGTGTCCGATTTCCCTTTTAATAGCTAAGGATTTTTGGTAGTAATCAATCGCTTTAAAGTAGTCTCCCAGATTACCGTATGCAATACCGATATTATTCAGGGAGTTAGCTTCACCGAGGGGGTTTCCGATTTCCCTTTGAATAGCTAAGGATTTTTGGTAGTAATCAATCGCTTTAAAGTAGTCTCCCAAACTTTGGTATGCACTACCTAGATTATTCAGGGAGTTAGCTTCACCTTTGCGGTCTCCGATTTCCCTTTGAATAGCTAAGGATTTTTGGTGGTAATCAATGGCGTTTTTGTAGTCTCGCAGATGACCGTATGCACTACCAAGACTATTCAGGGAGTTAGCTTCACCCAGGCGGTTTCCGATTTCCCTTTTAATAGCTAAGGATTTTTGGTAGTAATCAATCGCTTTAAAGTAGTCTCCCAAACTCTGGTATATAGCACCCAAATTATTCAGGGAGTTAGCTTCACCGAGGGGGTTTCCAATTTCCCTTTTAATAGCTAAGGATTTTTGGTGGTAATCAAGTGCTTTTTTGTAGTCTCCCAGATGACCGTATGCATTACCCAAATTACCCAGGGACTTAGCTTCACCCAGGCGGTTTCCGATTTCCCTAGCAATAACTAAGGATTTTTGGTAGTAATCAATCGCTTTAAAGTAGTCTCCCAAATGATCGTATGCAAGACCCAGATTAGTCAGGGACTTAGCATCACCCAGGCGGTATCCAATTTGTTTATAAATCATCAATGCTTGCTGGTAAGACTGTATGCTTCTGGGAACTCACTTCGACGAAAGTGACTAATTCCCTGGTTCAGGAGTTTGTCCGCCTCTGCTTGCTTACTGTCTACTTGAAGTATGGCATCCCTAGGGTCTATAGTCCCTTCTTGCTCTGGGCTAACCGTGTTTTGTTCTTGAGCCAGTGCTGGTAAACTCAGGAATCTAGCCACAACAGGCAATTCCCCAGGAGTGAAGCAGATAGTGAGAAGTCCCAACCATAAGACCTGCTTAAGTTTCATAATAGGATATTGAATTATTCCCTATTTAGCTATATCTGAGAGATTTCTGAACCTATGCAATCATTAAGGGAGCAGGGAGTCGGGAGTAGGGTGAACGGGTGTGGGGTGTGGGGTCACGGGAGTGCGATCGCTCGGGTTAGGGTGCTTTAAGTGCGATCGCCTGTAGGTTAGGTTTCGTTCCTTCAACCCAAGACACTAACCCTGATCAATATCTTACTTGACTGATGTTGATAAAATAGAAAAAACCGGAAATAATCTTGAAAGTATGCTCAAAACCTCAGCCTTTCAGCAAGCCATTGAAACCGTTGAAAAATTGTCCTTAGAAGAGCAAGAGATATTACTCGATACTCTTCTGAAAAGATTCCATCTACAACGGAGAGGAATACTAGTGCAAGAAATCCAATAAATTCACCAATAATTAGCGGAAGGTAAAGTCAAATTTGGCTCAGTTGATCAATTCCTAGAAGAACTCGATTAATTGAGAAAACCCTGCGTCAGTTAGCAGAAGACCCCTTTCATCCTAGCTTACACACCCACAAACTTAAAGGCGATTTATCCAATATCTGGTCATGTTCAATTGACTACAGCTACCGTATTTTATTTGAATTTATCGAAAATCCTGAAGATCAAGAAGAAGCTATTTTGTTGCTTAATGTAGGTTCTCATGATGAAGTATATTAGCTCTCTCCACACCCGGTCACCCTACACCCCACACCCGGTCACCCCACACCCGGTCACCCTCAATTCTCTACCTCGCTTCACCAATAACCGTAAAAGCCGCCCAAGCTTGGGGGTCTGGATTACCATCTTCATCATTGAGCATCGATAAAATCGCCTCTCGCATGGCTTTGGCTTTATCGAATTTGTTGGTGTAAATATTCCTATAAAACTCCGTCATCAACTTGGCCGTATCATCATCAGGCACTTGCCATAAGGACACCACCAAACTGGGTACACCTGCGGCAATCAAAGAACGGGATAAACCAATTACTCCTTCCCCTTTTATCTCACCCCTACCGGTATCACAAGCACTCAAGACCACTAACTTTGCTTTCAATAAGGATTTTTCCGGTAGTCCGTAACCAATCAGAATTTCATCACTGGTGAGAAAGCCATCATGGTCTGGTTTCTCAGGAGCTAAGGCGATCGCACCGGGATAACCAATACCATTGACATCATCCAGTAAACCATGGGTGGCTAAATGAATAACCGTTGCATTGGCCATTTTTTCCACAATGGTTGCTTCTGTTGCTAACGGTCCAATCAGAGCTTTTGTATTGAGCAATTGAGCAATGGTTAAGGCTTCTGTTTCTGCACCCGGTAGAGGGGTTAACGGTTTTTGTTCCTCTCCTATTTTAAGGGTTGGCATGGTGGGATTACCCACAATCAATGGTTGTCCGGTGCTGTCTTTGACTCGATGCCAATGTTGACGGGTAAACGACAACGATTGGATCGAAGGAGCCGTGAGAATGGTATGGTTTTCGATTAGATACTTGTGGTTATCATCTAGCAGAGCAGCAAAGGAAACCAGAAATAGTTCTTGATGGGGGATAAAAATAATACGGTCTGATGGGTTTATTGGTAATACGTCAACAATGGGAGTAATCAGGAGTTGGTAGAGTTCCTGTAGTCGATTAATCTCCTTAGTGTTTAGTGAAGTATTTTGTGGTAAAAGAGCATTCTGATTACCTCGACTTCTGACACCAATTTGCTGACGACTGAATTTGACTAGTTCGGCCAGAGTAGTATCTTGGGGTAACCTATTACGACGGAAAGTAATCTCACCAGTGGGAGCAATCACCCAACTATAAATCTGGTCATCAACAATGGAATATTCCACCAAAGTTGCTTGTTGTTGTTTAGCAATCTCTTGAATATCTTTAAGAGTAGGAGCTTTAGTTTTTTGAGGAATTTCAGATAACTGTGCCGCTAATAAATCAATCAGAGCGCGGTTGCGACCCCGTTCAGAAATCTCTAAGGCTTGTTTTGGATTACCTTGAGCAATCAATACCTGTTGTAAGAGACGATAGCTGCGAGCTTGTTGTTCAAAAATAGAAATCTTCCAATCATCTTTGTTACGGAGGAGGTGGCGGATATTTTCCCAAGTTTCAATGGCATCAAACAGGTTATTTTTTGCCTGTTCTAGTTGATTTATTTTTAACAAAGTAGCACCGAAATTATTCAGGGAGTAAGCTTCACCCTTACGGTGTCCGATTTCCCTAGCAATAGCTATGGATTGTTGGTGGTAATCAATGGCTTTGTTGTACTTTCCCAGATTACCGTATCCAATACCGAGATTCTCTAGGGCGTGAGCTTCACCCTTGCGGTGTCCGATTTCCCTAAAAATCCCTAAGGATTGTCGGTGATAATTAATCGCTTTTTTGTAGTCTCCCAGATTACCGTATGCAATACCCAGATTATCCAGGGAATAAGCTTCACCCCGGCGGTTTCGGATTTCCCTTTTAATAGCTAAGGATTTTAGCTGGTAATCAATCGCTTTTTCGTAGTCTCCCAGATGACGGTATGCATTAGCCAGATTACCCAGGGAGCCAGCTTCACCCTCCTGGTTGTCGATGTCCCGATGAATAGCGATCGCATCTCGCTGGTAATCAATCGCTTTAAAGTAGTCTCCCAAACTCTCGTATGCATTACCCAGATTACTCAGGGAGCGAGCTTCACCCTCGCGGTGTCCGATTTCCTTAGCAATAGCTAAGGATTTTTGGTGGTAATCAATCGCTTTTTTGTAGTCTCCCAAATTACCGTATGCAAACCCCAGATTAGTCAGGGAAAGAGCTTCACCCTCGCGGTGTTCGATTTCCCTAGCAATAGCTAAGCATTTTTGGTAGTGATCAATTGCTTTGTGGTAGTTGCCCAGATTAGCGTATGCACGACCCATATTACCCAGGGAGAGAGCTTCACCCAGGCGGGGTCCGATTTGTTGATAAATCACCAATGCTTGCTGCCAAGACTTTAATGCTTTTCGGAACTCACTGCCACAAATGTGACGAAGTCCTTGCTTAAATAGTTTGTCCGCCTCTGCCTGCTTACTGTCTACTTCAAGAATGGCATCACCAGGGGCTAAACTCCCGTGTTGCTCTAGGCTAACACAGTTTAGTTGGTGATCGAGTCCTGGCAAACTCAGGAATCTAGCCAGAACAGGGAATTGCCCAGGGGTAAGGCAGAGAGTGAAAATTCCCAAAAACAAGACCTGCTTAAGTTGAATAGGATGTGGTATCATTTTCCATTTACCTATATCTGAGACATTCCTGAGCCTAGGCAATTATTGGCAGAATTAGGGAACAGGGAATAGGGAGCAGGGAGTCGGGAGTCGGGAGTCGGGAGTCGGGAGTCGGGAGTCGGGAATAAAATTTAGATGTACCTGACTATACAAGAAAACACTAATACTCCTCAGACCTACTTCCTACCCTTCACTTATACACTTCAAGGCGAGTTTTTTCCACAAAATGCATAGGCTCGCATAGTTACCAGATAGATAAGAATGAGATTTGGTTACCTTGTTGGGAGAGATTGCCATATAGCGTTTCTGATAGCTATAAGGTACAGATTATTTTTTTCCCTCTTGCCTCTTGCCTTCCCCTCCTGGGAGGGGTGGGTTCCTCTTGCCTCTTGCCTCTTAACTACTCCCTGCTCCCTCATGAAAACCAGCTTAGCCAAATACTGGACACTCAATTACATTAATCGTTTAGGTCAACATCAAACTAAACCCATAGAAAAGGCTAAGGAATTTCTCAGTGCCCAAGCTATTACCTTATCTACAGATGAAGACACCATAGACCAGGCACTGATTAGCAGACTGTGGAAACGTTATCACACCCAAGACGACGACCTTGAGCTGGCTGAAGTTTGTCTACGTTGTTTAGTTTCTCAGCAAATCAAGGAGGTTTGTTATCAGTTAGTAGAGCAATTTGGTCAGCAACATAATTTTACCATAGATGACCTACTGCCATTAGTCCTTGACCGTTATCCTGAGCCCGAGCAAGGCCATAAACTAGGGGTAGATAATTCTATAACTACCTATAGTTTAAAAACCTTTGATCCAAATAAAAGTAGCTTATTTTCCTGGACAAAAAGACTGGTTAAAACGAATAAGGATGTGAAACGATTTTTACTATACTATGGAATTGAGCAAGTAACGGATTGGTTATTACTGAAACAAACCAGTGTTAGTAAACTAAATCGTATTCTATCAGAGTTTCATCAGCTAACTGCTCAGGAAATTAACCACTATCGTGAGTTATTAGAAAGTTATCAAAGGATTTATGTACGTCAACTGCAAGCAGAGCGTAATCAAATTAACCAACAACGACAACAACAAGGTTTAGGTAAACTTACAACTCCTTACCCAATTCCTAGCAAGGAACAATTACAGCTGATCACAACTTTGGGGGGCTCCATCGGCAAACTATCTCCAGAAGCAGTACTTACTGATTTACAACGGTTAGCTCAGCTAATTAGAGACTATAAAAAGAATCGTGGCAGGAATGTTACCACTCAAGCATTAGGGAAATTTGAACATCAATTAGCAGCTGATGATACAAGTAATCATCAGGAAGAAGACGAGGTATTAGCTGCCTATGACCAATTACTACAGGATTGTTTAACTACTGCTATTCAAGACGTTATACAAAACCGAGTTGCTTATCTAAGTCGTAAAAAAGAGCAAAGACATCAGCAATTTTTAGAGGCACTAGATTTATTTCACTGCCAGCATGTTACTATGACTAAAATTGCTGCCCAAATCGGCTTCACTGCTCAATATCAAGTCAGTCGCTTGCTAGACCTAAAAGCCTTTCGGGCTGATATTGCTAGACGCACTTCCGTAAGATTACATCACCAACTCGTGGAGTTAGGCCAAGCCTACGCTTCTGCACAAGAGGTTAAGGAATTAGAAAAACGAATTAGTCAGTTTGTGGAAGAAGAAATTAACCGGATTATGACGGCAGCTATGAAGGAAACCTTTGTTAAAAACCAATACAAACTCTCTAGTAATTTTTCTATGACTTTATGTGACTTATTAAAAAAGGGAGTGGGGAATAGGGAATCGGGAATAGGGAATCGGGAGTAGGGAGTAGGCATTAGCGT
>WTKN01000176.1 GCA_011524395.1 Moorena sp. SS36440bin_2 | reverse complement strand
GCTAATTTTTACCAAAACTACTATTATAACTAAAAATATTTTTGCAAGAGGTCTATTAAAGTATCTCAGTTCAATTGATTATAATTCCTCAACAATTTTGCTAAATTGTCTTCTTGTTACCAGAGCAAGTACATAAAAATTAAACTATCTGATCAGATTGTAATAGTAAACAATAAAGCGATACAGAGGTGCGACCCGTGGCGAATTTAATTCTTAATGGGTCAAACGCACCATTACGGTCTTGGGGGTCCCCCCCATGAGCGACTGCATCAAGACAATAAAATAATAAAATTCTCAAATAATGCAATAATGACTACAAACTAATGACTGCGATCGCATCTCCTGGTATGGAATCAGCGTTGGAATCAGCGGAGCGAGTTGCTGGAGAGATTTTGACCCGTGTTGTCTGAAACAGTAAAAAGGGCAAAGTATTGGGAGTAATTAACAGTCTCAACTTTGCCCTTGCTAATTAATGATACAATTGACAACTATTGAGCGTTAACCGTCAACAGTAATTTTTTGTCGTCTACTAATAATCAAAAGTGCGATCGCACTGATCAAGATCAACATCCATACCTCCGGTTCAGGAACACCGGAAACACTAAAGGGATTAGATGGCTGATTCAACTGTTCTTCCCCAGTTTCCACCTCTCGGTCAAAGCGATCGCTCGATGCTTCTGCTTCTTTGAGCATCCTTCGTTGCTCATCATTGACCAGTACAATCATGGATGAATAGGGACTGACAATGTCATAGGTCTTGGCTATGCCATGAATCCGATCCAGTTCTTCTAGAGAACCATTCAGGTTTCCACTCAACCCTAGGATAAGTTGCCTGGCCGCCAGTGGTTCAAATCCAGTTTCAGTAGTAGCCTCAGCTGTTCCTGATTCCATAAACCAAGCATAGCCATCCGCCACACTTACCACCGATGACCCCAAGGCTTCTTGAATTGCCATCCGCTGGATTACCCCTTGGATATCCGTAGAGACACCACCACCAGTATTTTGAATCAATTTTAAAATCGTATCATTGTAGGCTGAGGGTAATTGATTGCCTAAATGAACCATCCACAGGGGTGCAGTCACCACCGCCACATTGGTATTATCCTCAGATAACTCATAACTACCCTGATCAGTCACCAGTAATATCCCGTCATAAGCGGTATTGCCACGCAACTGTTCAAACTGTTGCAGCATCTGTTCAGGTTGGATAGAGCCATAAAAGGTAATCTGAGCAGGATTAAAATCACTGATATCATCAATGCGTTTGGCTTGATGATCGATCTTGTTATCTATGGCGTCAGTGATGTACAAATCCGCATCATTATTAGTCAAACTCTGATCAGCAAAACCTTGTTGTTGCAGCCAAGTGAATGTCTGTTTGACCTGGGATGCTTGAGCAGCCATACTCCTGGAACTATCAAGAATAACAGCAAACCGCTTATCCTTTAATGTCGAGAAGTTAGTGTTTGCTATTGCTGATTTTTCTAGCAAGTCTAACGGTTTAGCCGAGATGCGGTAGCCATCCCCTAAATTCACCTGATGAACCATGGGTTGCTGGGCTTGATTTGCTGGTAAATATGCTTCTAACCACTTATCAGAAAAACCCCGTTTTACTTTACCATTGCGGATGCGCTTGGTGCGATTTGTCCAAAAGATATTCCGTTGTTCGTTTAACTCAGGTAACGGCCAACCCTTCTCTTGTCGCATCACCTTGTAGGTCAGCCACAGATGCATTTCCGTTGCGCGATCGCTACCATGTCTTTTCTCCCATGAGGATAACGGACGAGGAATGGGAAATGCTCTGAGACGATAATTCCGGGGTCCGACTTGTTCAAGCAGCGCTGGGTCAACAGGACGCACTCGCCTGACCTGGGAGTTGTAAACCTGTTGTGCAGCACCCCGTGGCGAGACTTGAAATGGAAAGCGCTGATTGCGGTCATCGGTTTCACCTAGCCACAAGCCAGTAATCGCTGCCCCTTCTGGTAAGGAAAAATAGTAAAGTACTTCCTCAACATCAGTAGTTTTATTCTCATACACCTCGTAGATTTCCACATCTGCCCAATCCCCATGGGCATCTAAGGTTACCTCTTGCTTTTGTAGCCACACCCGTTCTTGATCGATATTCAACAAACCCGCCTTAGCTTGGTCAATAATCGCTGTGGATTGTAAGGCATGTTGAACAGCTTTTCGTTCTGCTTTCTGAAGTGGTGTATCAAAGAATTCCCCGTAAAGTTGTTGAGCTTTTTGGACATCGTCTCGTGAGCCATTATACAAAAACGGTGACATAACCAGATTGTAGCTATTTTGTAAAAAACTACACAGGAAATCTGGCAGGTCAAACACATCTTTGTACATCGCGTAGATATGGTTATTCTCTTCTCGGCTACTCAGATACCGATAGGGGAACAAATTAGCATTAACTAACCCAGTGCGAATTACATCAGACTTAGCTATCAAGGCTTGGCGATCGCTATTCGTTTTTGGATAACTTTCTAGGAGCTTAAACGCCTCAACTTGAGCTTGTACATTCAAGGAAAAGAACAGAATTATCCAGACAGTAACCACAGCTAGTGCCCCTTGAATCGACCGATTGCGCCCATACTGTCCAGCAAAAGCCCTTAATATCCGGTATCCAGAATGAAGATAAAGAGCTGTAAATGCTGAGGGCATTCCTAGAAATAGGGTAATGCTAAATCCAAATAGGAGTAACATGAACAAACTAATTATGTT
This sequence comes from Moorena sp. SS36440bin_2, assembly GCA_011524395.1. Lineage (GTDB taxonomy): Bacteria > Cyanobacteriota > Cyanobacteriia > Cyanobacteriales > Coleofasciculaceae > Moorena. Next base: position 1,430 of record WTKN01000176.1, on the reverse strand, counting down.
ACCATAGATCAACACTACCCACAGCTGATCTAGCCATTGAAATTTGAAGAAATTTTGGATGGAAGCACCAGCAGCAGGGATAACATAAAAAAACACCAACAATCCTACATAAACACTAGTCAAAAGCATCAAGGTGTGAGCGATTAGTTGTAGCCATGCTACTGATTTACGATTAGCATCATATCCCCATAACACTTCGGCAGCAAATGCCAGGATACACACCAAAACTGTACCCAATACTAAGGTGCTAACAGTGGTAAATTCTCGGATCAAGAACAAACGAATCAGGCACCAAGCAAACAAGGGTGCTTCCACACCATAAAACAAGCGCATTAACTCCCTTGGTTGCTTCCTCAGACGCCAAGCACCAATTACAGTACAGACAGTTGGTACTGCAATTAATGCTACAAACGTAACCAAGAAATCAACCGGAATAGCACCATCAACGGTATCCCGGATTAAGGGAATACCAATACTTGGCAAGATACCAGCATAGACAACTGTGAGAAACATCAGATTCCACAGCCAAAAAATACTGTGAAAACTGATATCAAGGATTTGTTTCAGAGATTTGTAATTCATTTTCTTGCTCTATCAGTTATTAGCTATCAGCTATCAGTTATCAGCTATCAGTTATCAGCTATCAGTTATCAGCTAAAGACCTTTGGCCAATGGCTGACCGCTGACCACTGACCACTTACCGCTGACGGCTGACCACTGACTGCTGACGTTAAGCTTTGGTGAATAGCATCATGGATAGCGCTAGCAAAATTATCAATTTCAGCACTATCGGGATTGTGTTCATTATCGAAGAGGACAGAAACTAGCACCCAAGTCTTGTTGCGATGGGCAATATAATCCCAGATTCGGGATAGGAAATCATCTGTAGTGCCCTGGGGTGATTGAAACCAGTAGGTTGCTGAACGTTTGCCGTCTTGCAGAGATAGCCACCGTGCCTTTACTGACTGATTCAGCAAGGTTGGCTTAATGGAGTCTACCTTAAAACCATTGCCTACCAAACATAATTCTGGTGGATGGTGAGCTTGCCAAGCGCTACTGGCCACCAACAGCATTGAACCGGAGAGATTACCATAAACAAACCGTTGCTTTTGAGCAATAGGTAAGGCAGGATTATCAAAAAATCGTTGTTCAGCTTCCGTTAGAGGTAAGGGTTCAGATACCAGTTGCTGGGGTAATTGAATTGATGCAATTGGTTTTACCTTGTCTTGAATTGGCTGAATTTGACCTACCAGACCTAGAGCTATAACTACAATCAACAGCCAAGTGATACTCTTAGACTTTTGCTGAAACTGATAGCTGACACCAGTCTTACAGCCGTTTTCAGATGGATTGACCTCACTAGCTTTAGCTGTAAGCCCCCTAAATCCCCCAATTCTGATACCGCTGGCGAACTTAATATTTGTTTACAA
>WTKN01000143.1 GCA_011524395.1 Moorena sp. SS36440bin_2 | reverse complement strand
AAAAATAAAAAATAAAGGTAATGCTGTTATCACAGTTTAAATGCATAACAGCTTAAGACCTTTTCTCTCATGTCGTTCGCGTAGGGTGCCCGATAGGGCAATTACTTCAGCGTGGGCATTTGAATCTGTGTGGAACACACAACTAATAGAAGCGGGTATGAAAACCCGAAACCGCTCATCCGGTCTATCTTTGAGGGAACGAATTACCCAAGTAATTGCTTTTGATCAAATGGGCTACCGTAGTTTTAAAGACTTTTAGCAAAAACTAGTCCAAGCTGACTGGCATCAGGACTTTCCGGGTCTGGTGAGCCAATCGCTTTTTCTAAAATTACTCCCTGCAACTTTTTGACTGGGGGGGTGACATGCAAGCTTAAATCTTTACTGGGTAATAATTGAAGCCCATCACTTACTTCAGGTGCGCTTTCCGTTGGCGAATTAAATTCGCCACGGGTCGCACCTAAAAGATACATGGTGTTTTCGGCTGACTTTGGAGGTAGTGATAAGGGTTTGAGCTTGCCATTAAATCATTCGTAGGGTCAATTTGCCAGTTGATCTTTCCTGATATAGGCATAAAAGCCTTATATAGTAAGCTTTTCACCGCGAGTGTCACCCCCTCAGCGGGACTCAGATAAAAAACTGAGACAAAACTGAGACAAAAACTGAGACATGCTGTTGTTGTCTTCCCAGTATTCTGAAACTATAGAAAGTTTAGCGACATGCAGCTATTGCACTGACTTGTTGTCGAAAGTTTAACATCAGACTATCAACTCACAAATTAAGTAAAAATTTCAATGTCACAAATCACATAACAGGAGACAATTTCCTAAAGAGTTAGCAAGGAAAGCAATAGATCTTGCTGATCTATAGCAGTACTAAATCATTCTTGAAATAACTATTGCTTGCGCTCTTTTAGTTTGGATAATAATCCAAAATTTTCCTTATAAAAGTGGTAAAACAATTTATCAAAATAAGTATGGGCTATTTTATGATTACTTAATTAACCAACTAAAACGTCCCGACATTACTATGTCTATAGTTTAGCTATTAGACCCTCGCCGTGGTCTAGCGCTACTATTACTTGTGTCAGTTGCGTAAGTCCTATTAATATTACCCTGACACCGGGCAATGAGGAACCACAATGAAACGTCTCGTACTTGGTACCCACATTGCGCTGAAAGCCGATAGACTGCAACCCTTAACTGTTGTTACTATAGTTCGGTTGTATCAACATATTTAACTTGCTCCCTTCTCATAGACATCACTGTAAATGTTAGATAAATTTCGTACTGTACTAAATATTTTGGAATATAGGTCACAGCAACAGCCTGAATCTACTGGCTATGTTTTTCTAAAAGATGGAGAAACCGAAGCTGCACGACTAACTTATCACCAATTAAATCAGCAGGCACTTTCAATTGCTGCTTATCTTCAGACTAAAACTGAAGTTGGCGATCGAGTATTGCTACTTTATCCTTCAGGCTTAGAGTTCATTAGTGCATTTTTTGGTTGTTTGTATGCTGGAGTAGTAGCAGTTCCAGCTTATCCTCCCAAGCGCAATCAAAAGCTATTGGGGTTTCATTCAATCGTGAATAATTCTGGGGCGAGAGTAGCGTTAACAACAGCATCAATGTTAACTGAAAGAAGAATAGAACAGAAAATAAAGCTGCCTCAATTAAAATTTATAGCTACAGATTTAATTGAAGTAGATTCAGTTAAATTTAGCCCTCAATCAATTGCACCAACAAGTTTGGCATTTCTGCAATATACTTCTGGTTCAACAGGATTACCAAAAGGGGTAATGGTTACTCATGAAAATATAATTCAGAATCAACGGATAATTCATCAGGCTTTTGGTCACAGTGAACAAACTATTGGTTTAGGTTGGTTACCCTTATTTCATGATATGGGACTAATAGGTAACGTTCTACAGCCTTTGTATCTGGGATTTACCTGTATTCTGATGCCACCAATGGCGTTCCTACAAAAGCCAATTCGTTGGTTAAAAGCAATCTCAAAGTATAGAGTGACGTCGAGCGGAGGTCCGAACTTTGCTTACGATTTGTGCGTCAAAAAGATTTTGCCAGAACAATTAGCCAATCTGGACTTGAGTAGTTGGGAGCTAGCCTTCAATGGAGCCGAACCAGTTAGAGCTCAAACACTCAGGCAATTTTGGGAAAAATTTTCTGGTTGCGGATTTAACTACAGTGCTTTTTATCCTTGCTATGGAATGGCAGAGAGTACATTATTTAGTACGGGGGGTCATAAAAGTAATCCACCAGTGATTAAGACAGTAAAGAAAGAAAGACTAGAGCAAAATTTGATAGTCGAAGATGATTTGTCATCCTCAAAAAGTTACTCATTAGTAGGATGTGGATCTACTTATCTAGATTCAAAAGTGATTATTGTTAACTTAGAAACTTTCACTTGTTGTGAGGAAAAACAGGTAGGAGAAATTTGGCTATCAGGTTCAAGTATTGCCTCAGGCTATTGGAATCGACCAGAACATACAAAAGAAACATTTAAAGCTTATCTAAAAGATAATACAGAAACAGCTTTTTTACGTACAGGAGATTTAGGTTATTTCAGTAACGGAGAACTTTTTGTTACAGGAAGACTAAAGGATGCAATTATAATTCGGGGTCGCAATCATTATCCCCAAGACATCGAACTTAGCGTAGAAAGTAGCCACCCAGCACTGCGGATTAATAGTGGAGCAGCTTTTTCTGTAGATGTAAAAGGAGAAGAAAAATTAGTAGTAGTGCAAGAGATAGAACGTAGCCATTTACCCCAATTGAATCGAGAGGAAGTAATAGAAGCAATAAATAAAGCCGTATCACTGGAACACGAACTAGCAATTGAAACTATAGTTTTACTCAAACCAGGAAGTATTGATAAAACGTCTAGTGGCAAGATTCAGCGTCATACTTCCAGACAAAAATTTCTGGATAAAAAGTTAACAGGTGTAATTGTTTCTCAGTCTTTATCAGCAATTGAAGTAAACACTACTAAAAATCCTAGCGATCGCCATAATTCGATTAAAACTCATGAACTTATTGAAATCAAAAATGAGGTTGATATTAATAACCATGAAAATATATTAATAGACAATGATTATGAATCAAGTACAAAATTAATTAATAAAAATATTGTCAATTTTATTAGTACTTATTTAGAAAAAGACTTAGAGCAAATCACTTCAAATAGTAATTTTTTAGGATTGGGACTTGATTCTATTAAAGCTGTAGAGCTTATGGATAATCTATCAGCAGAATTGAACTTTAATATCGACCCTAATTTAATATTTGAATACCCAACTATTGCCGAGCTAAGTAAGTATCTTGTCAAAACATACAAGATAAAAAATGTCAACGGTCTGTTGGTTAGTGAAAGAGAAGCACAAAAGCTAGAAAATTTAACTCAAAAAGATATTGCTGTTAAATCTAACAACAATAATTATTTTAATAAAGATGGTTTCCGTAAAAAGACAAGAGTAACTGGAGAGCTATAGCGGTTCTCATAGCTATGAGGTACAATTGTAAATAGATTAAATAGTTAGTTGTAAAAATTTTGTATGAAACCTTACTCTCTTGACTTTCGCCAAAAAATTCTAGAAATTCATAACAAAGAAAAATTATCAATTCGAAACTTAGCTCAACGTTTTGGTGTAGCCAAAAGTTTTATTCAAAAATTACTAAAACAACATCGAGAAACCGGAGATATTAAACCGCTCTCTTGGTGCGCATTCCCTAGGTCGGGAAACCCGACCGGGGTCGCACCGCAACGTCAAGGGGGAAGTCCGCCACGCAAACTTAGGGTTGAGCAATTAATAGATTTGGTAGAAATAATTGAAACAACTAATGATGCGACTTTAGTTGAACTTTGTGATTTACTAGAAAAAAAGACTCACATTCGCGTCAGTAGAGCCACGATGGGAAGACTAGTAAAACAACTCGATTATACTTTTTAACAAAAAGCCTTATATGCAGCGGAAAAAGAAGCAGAAATAGTCCAAAAGAAGCGACTAAAGTTTTGGTCAGATATCCGAGATATCCGGGCAGAAGATTTAATTTTTATAGATGAATCGGGAGTAAACTTAGCAATGGTTAGGATGTATGCCAGAGCCTTAAAAGGTAAAAGAGCTAGAGGTAAAAGACCATTAAAGCGAGGAAAAAATATCTCAC
>WTKN01000055.1 GCA_011524395.1 Moorena sp. SS36440bin_2 | reverse complement strand
GCCCAGTTCTGAAGGAGAGGTGCCCCGGGTAATACCGGGCATCGACTCTACCAGGATCCTTATCTTTGGTTCTTGGCACAAAACCTAACAATTACGGGTTACCAAGCTTAACTTCGCGTATTCCAGTGAGCATGGGAGCAGTTATTCTTACTTAAACCATTCCTTTTCAACTAAGGTTTAGCTAATTGCAATATCAAGAACTAAATTAGGTTAAATGTGACACGCCACGCCACGAATTGCTGACAACAACAGCCATCCCAAGGTATTAACCCGAAAATCAAACAGAGTTACATCCAGCAGATTGAATAGAGTACAGCTGCCAAAAGCCACCAGATAACTGAACAGAATTAAGTTGTCTTGATGCGAATCTTGTCTATTGGTAGTGGTCGCAACGGTTGACCAAACCCTTAATAGTTGGATACCTTGAACCATAATCCAACCAACTAATCCACTCAAAATCAGTGTGCCTGGGATGCCAGTTTCAGCACTCAACATTAGAGGTAGATTATGGGGATGACCAAGCCATACTTCCATTTGTGATTGGTAAAGAGGAGTGAAATTGCGTAACCCCCAACCAAACCAGGGACGTTCCTGAATCATTGACCAAGTAAATTTCCACTGGGTTGTCCTCAAGGTAGCGATGGGTCGGTCGGGATACAACTGGTCAGACAATCGCATCCAAAAGTATGCTGGGACAATACTACGCAGCCATTGACGCCCTAGCATTGGACCAAATGATGCCCACAGAATACTACCAACAGCAGCAGTAACTGCTGTCACCAGCCAGTACCAACCTAAGTAAAGGGCAAAGGCAAGGCACGCCAAAACAGCGATTATCCAAGCATTACGGGAGTTGGTCAAAACTAATGCGATCGCATCACCGATCACCACCACACTCAAGAACAACAGCGGATAATCAAATCGATGCGAGTTCCAACGCCTCCCTTGAAACCTCTCAATCCACAGCCCTATTCCTAAAATTAATGGTATTTGTAGATAAGCGGCTAGGATATTGGCATACAAAAACACTGAATCCATCCGACCTGGAGGATTACCGTTAGCTACCAAGGTTGAACCAAAGACTAGTGATAACACTTTTGGGCTAGTCCAACCCAAAACCATCTGAGCAAAACCCAGTATAGTTACTGCTAGGGAAGGAATAACTAGAATCCAGGCTAATTGCCTCAGCTGTGTTGGGGTTTGGATGAGGGTACAGAAAGCAGCGAAAACGGCGAAGAAGGGGATAAAATTCCCTAAACCTAGGAACGCTTCTGTGGGGTTAAATGCGAAACTAGCAGTAATGAGCAACCAGATACTCAAAATAGCCAAGCCCCAGTTTAGGGGTTTTGAGATCATACTGGCGTAATTTTGCCGCCAAGTATCTCCCACAGCTATAACTAACCCCACTGCCCCTAAAGCTGGAAATATTGGAAAGATAAGAGTTCCCAGCTTAGCGCAGTTCCAAGCTATTTGTAGGTGATTGTCTGAATGTCTATTCTTTCCCAAGAACCAATTAACCACTAACCACTACTATCAATCTAAACTGGTTCCCAGCACTCAGCACGAGTCAGGCGAATTTGTGCTAAGGTTAAGATAGTTGGAATAATCCGACCGTAGTTGGTTGCGATCGCTCTCCAGCCTAAGTCAACAAAAAAATAACTCCACATGATCGGACCTAGGCAGGCAAAAACACTCCTAGTAACTCCATAACGAGCAGCACTGAGTGCCATTCCCTGTCTTGCTGTTTGTAGTGTAAAGTAGTTCTGAAACTGAGCTGCTGCTGCCAAACCTCCCTTCACTAGAGCTTGTTTAGCAACCTGATAGCGAGCGAAATGTAGGGCAAACTGGCGTGCAACCTGTTGTAGTATTATTGGCTTTAGAATCGAGGTCAATGCTAGGGCGCTACCACCTTTGAGTAAAAACTCGATAGGATTGTGCTGGATTTGAACAGGTAAGGGTTCAGGGAGTTTTGACTTAGCTAAGCATTTCTGTACCTGTACTGTTAGGGATTGCTGCTCTTGGGTTGGTAAGCGTTTCCAGGTTTTCTCCATTAGGTGAAGAAATATTTCTGCTTCCAAGTCAGTTGTAGTCAGACGTTGATAGTAAGGAATTTTGAGGTAACGACAAACTTGAATCAGGGCTTGTCGGTAGGTTACTTCACTGGTTCGTCCCTTGAGTACTGTTAGTCCATCTGCTGCCAAGAAGCGAAATCGCTCTTCCAGGGAATCCAACCAAGCTTCACGGTTTTGGCTTTGGATATCGATTGGCTCAGGGAGCTGAAGGTAATCTAAGGGATTAAACCTACGACAGAATAGAATGTCTGTCATTTGTTGTAACTCTTCAACGGTTGCTAACTCTAACGCAGTTCTCAGCTCATCCAACGTTCTTCCCTCCACAACCCCGTTTTTTGTGCTGTCCTCTATTCTACTCCTATCAGTTTTCTAGTAGGAGTTTGAATCTACCTTGATGTAGTAAGTTGTTAGGCATTTGGCAGCTATGCTGAAGCGACGGCTTGGCCTTTATGGGGAGATTTGTCCCACTCGTGCTTTGCATCAAGACACGGACAAGAGTTTCAGCTTTTTTTTTGATTTAATCAAGCGATGCAGTCGGCTTCACTAGGACAAGGAGCGAATAAGGGAATTTCCGCCATGGGATTCTTGGGTATTGGCAGGTTTTATACCTTTTAATTTCAATTTCCCCACTAGCCAACATTTGAATTAATTGACGTACCCCTGGATCAAACCCACCTAAATCCCAAGATAGAGAGTCTTTGGGGTCAACTAGGGTAATCCTATAAGGAGTAAGGGTGACATACAGGGCTTTCAGGTTAGGGTTAAGCTTCTGGCGGTACTCCGCTAGTGCCTCGGTAGGATGACGCCGTCCTTTTAGCAGATGCTCCTGATTATTGATAATCTGTTCAATCCGATCGCGTAGCGTGGCCTTTGGCCTTTCGAGATTCTCCCGTGCATCGGTTTCCAGCACGCCCAGCTCAGTCAGATAAACCAAGTTACGCAGCCGATCGCGTAGGGTGGCCTTTGGCCTTAGCGCCAATCGGCATTTCATTTGACTCCAATGGTTTTGCTAGAGTTAGGGTATGCGTTCGCGTAGCGGCTCTGAACGCGCACGCGTGGGCCTTTGGCCTTAAGAGTATCGCAACAGAAGTCTTTAGAGTTACCACAGCCGATCCGGATCAGTATGCTACTCTGGTAGACTGTGACTAAATTAAAACTTCCCATAGCCAGAAGCCAAAAGATTTTGAAGAAACTTTCATTGATGAAGAGGCGAGTTCAAGTTCAACCCAATTCTAAGCACCAAAATATAGAAGACAAGGCCAAAGGCCACGCTACGCGATCAGAGGATGGGAGACTAAAGGTGCATTTGAATTCACCACCTGTAGATGGGCTTTGCCAATCAGGAGCTAATTGAGTTGCTGGCTCAAAGGTTTAAGGTACCAAAGTCTCGTATCCAAATTAAGTCAGGTTTATCCTCAAGGAATAAATTGATTGAAATCAACACCAATCCCTAGCTAGCTGCAATAGGTCACCGATGACCAATAGTCAGGATTAGCCAAAATGTAACTTAAATCCCTGGGATTGGAGGATAAGCGCGGACAATAGAACTCCAAGCAAATCCAAAATCCCAGTTGATAGCCTTCGTGGTAAGCACGGAGCTAGAGTCCGAACAGCGCCAGACTGACAAGCAATCGGATATGCTTAGTTTTGGTGTATTAGTATTTTATTTAAACAACACAAGTGTCAATCTCTTCATCTACTGCCCCAGAAGTCAGCACACTTCAGAAAACTGTAGTTACTATCGTTATCGCCATGTCCCCTTTGGGAGTAATCGCTGCGATAGTAGTTATGTTGCTTCAGAAACTGAACGTCCAGCCTCTCGATATTGGTCTTTTTCTCGGGATGTACATCCTGAATTTCATCGGTATTACCGTCGGTTATCACAGGCTTTTTAGCCATCGTGCCTTTCAGACTGGACCCTTTATAAGGGCATTCTTAGCCATTGCTGGATGTATGGCCGCTCAAGGACCAGTCACTAGCTGGGTTCACCATCATCGCTGCCATCATCTTTACTCTGACCAAGACGGAGACACTCACTCACCCCATCTTCACCAGGGAGGATTTTGGGGATTTATCCAAGGGTTTTGGCATTCCCATATTGCTTGGATTGTGAATGTGGATTGGCAGCCTCCCTATAAGTATGCTCCTGACCTAATCAAGGACAAGCTGATCCGAAGAATAGACAACCTCTACGTCTTTTGGGTATTGCTGTCCCTGTTAATTCCTGGTTTCCTGGGTGGAGTCTTGACTGGTTCTGTCTCAGGAGTCTTAGGCGGTTTAATCTGGGGCGGAGCATTTCGGATTTTTCTGGTGCGTCAAATCACTTTTTGTGTCAACTCAGTTTGCCACTTGTGGGGAAACGAGCTTTTCACTACCTCTGATATGAGCAAGAACAATCCAATCGTAGCTATCTTGACCCTTGGTGAAGGATGGCACAATAATCACCATGCTTTTCCCAACTCAGCAAGATTTGGACATCATTGGTGGCAACTTGACCTGGGTTGGTCCTTCATTCTGCTGCTTCAGGGCTTAGGACTGGCCTGGAATGTCAAATTACCATCAAAAGACGAACTGCAACCTAGAAGTATCTAATCCCAGGATTAAGAATTTCAGGTGAACTACCTATCGCTGCGCACGCCCCTCGCGAGGGGCTTTCTAGTTCATGGGGCACTGTGTTGTAGACACTTGATAGACAATCTCTCTAGATGTTCCCTCCCCCTGTTAAACTAGAAAAGGCTATTTTACTGGAAGCTAAGGTTGTAAAGCCTTGGAATTCAAGACCAAGCTGCGCTATGGTCATGGCTAGGATGTCAAATCCAGGAGAAAAAAATTAGTGCTAACACTTGGCGTAAATATTGACCATATTGCCACAATTCGTCAGGCACGGCGCACTGTAGAACCTGACCCAGTGGCAGCAGCGGTGTTGGCAGAGCTTGCTGGTGCGGATGGCATCACCGCACATCTAAGAGAGGACCGACGTCACATTCAACAGAGGGACATTGCTCTGTTAAGACAAACGGTGCGAACTCATCTGAATTTGGAAATGGCACCTACCGATGAAATGGTAGCGATCGCTCTAGAGGTCAAACCCGATTACGTTACCCTCGTACCAGAAAAACGAGAAGAAGTGACTACCGAGGGAGGGCTAGATGTAGCAGGGCAAATTCCTCGCCTTAGTGAGGTTGTAGCCCAGTTACAGAGCGCTGGTATTCCCGTTAGCTTATTTATAGACGCTGATCCTGCCCAAATCGATGCTTCTGCTAAAACAAAAGCTAAATTTATTGAGCTGCACACAGGGAGTTATGCAGAAGCTACTGATGAAATCAGTCAGGCTAAAGAATTAAAAGTGTTGGCCTCCGGATGCCAACAAGCGATTGCTGCTGGCTTACGAGTCAATGCTGGTCATGGTCTTACCTACTGGAATGTTCACCCGGTTGCTTGTATCGAAGGTATGGAAGAACTCAATATTGGTCATAGCATCATTGCTAGGGCATCTCTGGTAGGTATAGAACGGGCGGTCAGAGAAATGAAACAAGCGATGCAAGGTAAATTTTGAGCTTTCCTTAGTAAATGAAATTATGCAAACTTACTACTACGTTTTAGCCAGTCAAAAGTTCCTTGAAGATGAACCATTGGAGGAAGTACTTCGGGAACGTACCAGGCACTACCATGAACAGGAAAAAGAAATAGACTTTTGGTTAGTCAAGCAGCCAGCATTCTTGGAAAGTTCCCAAATGTCCCAGGTCAAACAAGAATGTCCGCAACCAGCAACGGCGATCATTTCTACTAATCCTAAGTTCATCACCTGGTTAAAGCTGCGCCTAGAATTTGTCAAAACTGGTGAATTTCAGGCACCATCAGATAGTATACCTGACCCTCTAGCTTCTCTGGCATCAGTTTAATGGTTAGTTTTTTGCTTCCAAGACAGTGGCTATCGGTCTACTATCTAATCATCTATGACCAGGGAAACAATACAGTTTATTTTACAAATTTTCTCGATAGCACTGGCTGCTTTAGCTGGTGTCTTTGATTCGGTGTATGCTCAACCAATAACTCCTCAATGCCAACCACCACAAAACGACGAGTACATTTTGTTAGTGCTTAGCCGAATTAGGAAAAATCACGAACAAATTCAAAGAATTTTACCTAATAGCGCAAAAACTGATTTTTGTCAATATTTGGAAGATAGAGTAACTCGGGTTGGCGGTTTCAGAGGGATTAACGATGCCAAAGATTGGGCACGCTATCTGGATCAGGTAGTTGGATATTCAGCTTTTGTAGTTCAATCTCCACCGTCAAGCCAGCCTAATACTATACAGCCTACTGCCATACCAAGTTATACTCCTCAGGGATTGGGTGATGGTTATGCGGTTCTGGTGGACTACTTCAATCAACCAGAATTGGCATCCCGACTAGAGCAACTACTGGGCGTCAATGTTGGCTTGGTTTCTTATGCTCAGCGACCTTACTTACTGACAGTACACACAACTAGTGAAACCCAAGCTAACTCAATCTTAAGGCGACTGAGTGCAGGGGGGTTTTGGGCAATGGTTGTTGATAGTCGCCGAGTTACCCTACTAAAACGTAAGGTAGTTCGCTTTTAACTAGTTCCGTTTGAACTAGGTAATGTTAATTACTAATTAACATTACTAATTAACATGATTAATAAGCCGTTGCTGCTATACAAGAAATAGCGATACCTAATACCAAACCAACAAGCACCTGAAAGGGTGTATGACCTAATAATTCCTTAAGACGGTCTTCTTTCAACTCTTTGTCTTCGCTAAAAAACTGATCGATAATTTGGTTGAGAATTCGAGCTTGCTTACCGGCAGCTTGCCTGACACCAGTAGCATCATACATGACTATGATGGCAAACACTAAAGCGATCGCAAACTCTGGAGAAGCCCATCCTACTGTTTGTCCTACACCAAATGCCAAGGCAGTGACGAATGCTGAGTGAGAACTAGGCATTCCACCAGCAGTCATCAGTACCTGAAGATTAGGTTTGCGATTTTTGGTTAGATCAACCAAAAACTTAAATAGTTGAGCCACCAGACAAGCAATGAGCGCAACCAGCAACACCTGGTTGTTTAGGATGTCGCTAAAGTCCTGCATAATTATTTATTTTAAATTGGTCATTGGTCATCGATAACTCAGCATTGGGGAAACGATGAAGTATGAAGGATTAAGTATTTATTATGAAGTATGTTCCCCGGATAGCATCCCTTCTAGGGTATAATTAAGGATGAAGTGTGTTTGTTTTTGGTGTTCCTGTAGGCTAGGATTAAACACTTCATCCTTAAACTTTCGTTGGCCTTACCCCAATACCAAGTACCTTAATGAGTACGATTCACAATAAAATCAGCGATCGCAATCAGGGGTTGAGCCTTTTCCCCAAAGGATTCCATTTGAGCTTTTGCCTCATTCACCAGCTCTTGGGCTTTGGCTTTTGATGCCTCTAGCCCCCAGAGGCTAGGATAAGTTGCCTTTTGTGCTTTAAGATCCTTACCTGCTGTTTTCCCAAGTTCCTCCTGGGTCGCAGTTATGTCTAGGATGTCATCGACAATTTGAAATGCTAAACCAATATTTTGGGCATATTTGGATAGCCTTTGTAAGTTAGCTGTCGTTGCCCCTGCCAATATTCCACCACAAACTACACAGGCTTCTAACAAAGCACCAGTTTTATGAGTATGGATAAAGGTGAGCGTTTCTTCTTTAATATCCGACTTACCTTCTGATTCGAGATCAAGCACTTGACCCCCAACCAATCCGGATGCCCCGACTGCTCGACCCAACCAGGCAACTACCTGCAAAACTTGGGGAGCTGGTACATTTTTAGTTTGAGCCGCCGCATATTCAAATGCATAAGCTAGTAAACCATCACCTGCGAGGATGGCAATGTCCTCACCAAACACTTTGTGGTTAGTTAGTTTACCCCGACGGTAATCGTCATTGTCCATTGCTGGTAGGTCATCATGAATCAATGACATGGTATGGATCATTTCCAGAGCGCAGGAGGTTGGCATTGCCATATCCACTGTGCCACCCATCAGTTCACAGGTAGCTAAGCACAGAATCGGGCGCAAGCGTTTACCTCCAGCCAAAAGAGAATAACGCATTGCCTCGTAAATTTTGTCGGGCTCCATTCGGGGCAGAGCCTGGTCTAAAGCTGACTCAATTAGAGCCTTTCGCTCTTTTAAGTAAGTTAGTAAGTCTAAACTTGGGGATTCCCTGTTGGGGGTAGGTCGCCCCTCCGTCACTACCATGCCTTGATTCCTTGATTATCTGATTCCTCTAACAATTTTACGGGGCTGGGGGTCTTCTTGAAACTCCCTTGTCTAATTCTGGTGCTTCTCGTTTGATGGACAAAACTCTTTACTGATGGTATTTAGGATTGTCGAGTTTTGAAATTTATGAGTGGCGCTAAACTAAAGTCTAACCCTTTCAAACCCAACATTTAATCTGTTCTTAAACAAACAACACAGATTTATAATAATCTTATATTTTATAGCTTTCAGTTTTCTTAATTAGTTTTTTTGTTGACCTAGCTTGCTGTGAAATGAAATTATTTTACTCATAAACAACGGTTTAATTGATTGATTGTTATCAATCTTCACGAGAGTAAAACTGTTCAAGAATACCTCTTTGTATAACTAAGGATTGTATTATTTAGTAGCATAGCCACTGTCATCGGTCCGACGCCACCAGGGACAGGGGTAATATATCGGGCAGTTTGCTGAACAGAGTCAAAGTGGACATCTCCTACAAGACGAGATTTTTCTTGTTGATCACTAACGCGATTGATACCAACATCAATTACCACAGCACCTGGTTTTACCATGTCCCTGGTAATCAGTTGAGGTCGTCCCACAGCTGCTACCAAAATATCAGCTCGACGTGTCAGCTCCCCCAGATCTTGGGTGCGCGAATGAGCAATTGTTACTGTAGCGTTGGCTTCTAGTAGCATCAGTGCCAGAGGTTTACCTACTAAAATACTACGTCCTACCACGACTGTCTGTTTACCAGACAAATTAATCTGGTACTCTTGCAACAGGTGCATGATGCCTGCTGGTGTACAGCTACGTAAACCAGGCTCTCCCCTGAGCAGACGACCTAGATTAACAGGGTGTAATCCATCAACATCTTTATCCGGATGGATTTGGTGCAGTAATGAAACAGCATCTAGGTGGTCGGGTAAGGGCAGCTGGACCAGAATTCCATCTACACGCTGATCTTGATTGAGGGCGTTAATGGTTTGCTCGAGTTCTGCTTGGGACGTGTTACTGGGGAAATGACGACCAAAAGAAGCAATCCCCACCTTACCACAGGCACGTTCCTTATTACGAACATAGGCAGCGCTAGCAGGGTTGTCACCTACCATCAACACTGCTAATCCAGGTGGTCGTCCATGTTTCAACGTCAGCTTCTGTGTCTGTTCTTGCAGCTGGGTCTGAATTTTTTTAGCTATGGTCTTACCATCGAGTATGTTGGTCATTGGTCAATTGGGTTAAACAGTGTAGACGGGTGTACAGATTCTGCCTACTTGGGTTAAAACATTGTAGATGCATGGAGCGACTTACTCTAGGCTGGGGAACGAACATTCAAGTTTCAACCTACTTCCTTTTTCACTCCTCCGAACACAGTTCATTGGCAACTGACAACTGAAAACATCATAGGATTTCAATATGCCAACTAAGTATTGGTCAACTCTTTTACCGTTTTGGGTTTTACTTGTAGGAGCAGGGACTGTTGGCTGTAGTCCCTTAGCCCATAATGGCATTCATCAGCTTAATATTAGCTACCCTGGTGTAAAGGTCACAAAAATCCGTGATATACCACAAAACCAGAATACTATCGATACAGTCTACCTTCGGGGTAAAGTTACTAATCAAGCACCACTTTTAGATGCGAATGCTTATGAACTCAAAGATGCCACTAGTACCATTTGGGTAGTCTCTCAGGGAACTTTGCCCAATATCGGTGATCAAGTCTTGATCCAAGGTAAGCCTCAATTTCAAAGCATTCCCATCGCTGGACAAGATTTGGGTGAATTATTTGTTCAAGAGCTTGAGCAGCTAAAACGGCAAGTCTATCAACCTAAGTCCCCCTTACTTCCAGCACCAACAGATGAGCAGTAAGCAAGTTCAAGTAGCGATCGCTATTCTATATCGGCAAGGTCAGTTCCTGATGCAGCTACGGGACAATATTCCTGGTATTCTTTACCCCGGTTTGTGGGGTTTATTTGGGGGACACATCGAACCCGGAGAAACCCCTATCGAAGCTCTGAAGCGGGAATTGGTAGAGGAAATTAGCTATGCACTACCCTCAGCATCTTTGTTTGGCCATTATCCTGAACCCCATGTGTTCCGCAATGTGTTTGCAGTACCCCTGACAGTGGAAGTCTCACAATTGGTTTTAGGGGAAGGCTGGGATATGGGGTTGTTGACTCCTGAGCAGATTCGTCAGGGCGAGTCTTATTCTGCCAAGGCTGGTCAGGTGCGACCCCTTGGTCCTGCTCATCAGCGTATTCTACTGGATTTTCTGGAGAAGGGATCCAGCTTGGTATAAGCTACCCTAAACCGGACACCTGGGTAAGAACAACCAGATAATCTACCCTAAACCGAACGCCAAAGGCGAACAACTGGATAACCTTAAACCTTGAACCCTTCACGGACAGCAAAGCATTATCAAGCATGCTTGTTGTCCTTTTTGTTATCTTGGGCATCTCTCTGCACAACCGCCACTGAAATGCCTTCGCGTAGCGTGACCTACGGTCAATCACTTTTTACTAGTCACTGATTTGATGTTAACGATTGTTGAATTGCAATTTGATTAAATAATTAATTCCTTTAATGGGAGTTAGCAGTATTTCATTTTTGCCTCTAATTCCGCATCAGGACGTCTTTTTGTTGTCTTTGGTTTTTATCGGAAAATAATAAATAACAGAGGCAATTCTTGGTAAGTAAATAAACTTATGGTACTAGGTTGCTAGGTTGAATTGCAACTTAGCTATGTGTTCTTGTGATCGTAGGTAATTCCAGCGTAAACACTTGTCTGACCCTTTTAGGTTCTCGGGTAAGCTTCTGTCACAGTCCTAGGGTCGATACATTGGCAAAATTTGGTACCCAAGGTGATTAAGCACAGAGTTAGTGGACTCAACGGATTCGTTAGCTTGCATGTCACCCCCCAGAACTCACTATCTTCCAAAAAGTAGTTGGTGAGTGCTTAGGATAACTGTTAAACTGAATTAAAAAGTTGTTACACAATTTGGCTTTATGTCTAGTATGACTGTAGGTTTCCGAATTCCGGAAAACCTCCACAAACAATTGGAGGAATACAGAGCTAAAGCTCACTTAAGTAAAAGTGAGGTAATTGTGAGTGCTATTGCTCAATACCTCGGTGCGGTTGAATATGTGCCATTCAGTTAAAGGGTAATTGACTTAGAAGAAAGAATGGCAGCACTAGAAACCCAAGTTGCAGAATATCAAAAATCAATCTCAAATTTATAAGGGCAATTCAATGGCATAAGACCGTTCTGTATTAAAAAAAGTATCGGTCAACCTTCTTTTCGGTATGGGCGATGCAGAGTGAGAAGCTTACTTCACAGAACGCGATGTAGCTTGGCCGCTTTGCCTCGAACTGGTAATGCGCATTCCATAAGTTTTTTAACTGTGATGACTGAGTTTGATTTACCTGATATGACTTTACCACAGCCTAATTTATTGACAGTTGTTCAAAGTTTTTTAAAAATAAAAACTTTTGTTGAAGGAGGGGAGTTAACAAAAACCTTAAAGACATTTGGTGATATATACACTGATGCGGCCATACATAAATTAGAAAATATTAATAAGATTAAACCTGAAAATAGGTCGGCTGTTTTAATAGTAGTTTTAGATAATTTGCTTTTAGCGCATTTGTTATATTACAAAGCACGAATAAAATTAGGTGAATATACTAGTGCTTATCGACTAATCTTTTCGTTTGGTTCTTATGAGGCTGAGCACAAGGATTTAACTGTTTGTTGTTTGATAGCTATTCTTCATGCTTATTTAGAAGATGAGGTTGCAATGATAGAACGAGCATTAGTTTGGGGTGCTTGTGCTTTAAAAAAAGTAGCTATTAAGGAAAAAGGTCGTGGAAATTCATATGTTAAAATTTCAAAATTGAAAAAATTTGGATTAGTTTCTGCTGATGCAAGTTCGAGATTTGTATCATTTTTCATAGTAATTACTTTCCTGTGGAATCCTTTCATATATAAGGCTTATTATGATAAAAACAGATTTCAAAACAAACATCAGATAATGACTGAAGAAGATTTTTTAGCTTTTAGTAAAAATTTAGGCTTTTCTATGTACAAACTAGTACAAGATATAGAAAAAAACGTCCCTTATTTTCCATCTTTAGATGAGAGGATAGATCCCCCCGATAAAAAGTCAGACTTTGAAGATTTAAAAGATGAAAGGCCACAATGGTTAAAGGATTATTTTGACATTACAAAACCGCCATATCACTAGTTGAGGAGTACCCAGGAATTATTGCTACTCAGACAATTTAATCTTTCTCCATCAAAACCTTGAAACTAATTGAGGGAGAACTAATCGAGGATGATTGCACCTGGGGATTCGATCAACTGTTCTTCGCAAGGAAGGCACCAGAAAATTGTCTGGACACGGCGCACCTCAGCTTCCAATGCCACCAGCTTTTTCTCAATTACTGCCACCTTCTCCCTCAAAGGCACATCCTCAGCACAATCTAGATAAAGCGCCAAAGCACTGAGTACCAGTTGGCTAGTTCAAATAACACTCACCGATGCTGAAAAACTTTTCACTGTCCATTACTTAATTTTAAAAATAAAAATGTGACCAATCCTATAATTCTTGTTAAGCCAATAGGATATTTTGTAGCCGTTCCAAAAGCGTAAGTTTCTGTGCTTTTGTTGGCATCCTTGCTCTGGCCAACGAAGTACAAATAATTATTGCCTGTTTCCAATGCCCAATTCCCTATCACACCGGCATGGATTAAAGTCTTCAGTTTATAATGCTTTTTGAATAAGTTTACAACCTTCATCTTTAAAAGACTTAGTTGCTTTGTGTATCACAGTTCCTTCAGTCCCAAAATTATCAACTTCTGCTTGCTTTATTCTCCACTTAGCTTCAGACCTGTGGGTATTAATTTTACCTTTCCCACTTTTACTACCAATTATTAAGGCATACTCATCAGTTCCTTCTAATGGGGGGCAAATAAGGACATCGTATCTGGATATGCCAAATTTATCAGCTGATATTTTTTTGGCTTTTTCGTATCTTCTAGATAATTCATTTGGGTTTTTAGAAGTTGTTACTACAGCATAAAAATCTGAAGGGGTGTCTACAGTATCTGAAGGAATTGTAGTGGATTCTTTTTCAATAAGAAATGGTGCAATCGAAAAAATTATAAATAAAGTTACCAAAAATCCTAGTATGACTCGTCCCCACTTATTACTAGTTCCAAATTCAATTTATTTGACATTAACTTTACCCACTATACATACAAGGAGCATTGCTCCTCCAAAACAGAATATGATAACAGCTAACTCTGTAGGTAATTTAACCATCTTGGTTTTTTAATATATAGTTTAAATGAATACTGGAGCACTCCTCGATGTAAACTACAATCGATGAATCAGGATTCTAAAAATACTATCGTGGTAATAAATTTACTTGGGCACATAGGTTTCCTGACGACCCTGCTAACGCTACTATGGAAGTTTAGTTGTATTACAAAAGTATAGTAAGTAGCTCTTGTCAATAAACTGAAAATATTTCTTAATAAACCCAGTCTGATTGTGTTTATTAACTAATATACTGTTTTTAACAGACATCCAGGGGTAGGTTGTTGCAACTGCGATGCTCCTTTGAAACCGCTAAGAGCGATTCAGCTTTCGCTGACGCTATGCGATCGCCTTTGGTGGCTGCAAAGCAGCATCGCACCCACATTGTATTGACTCAGGTACACCCAAGGTATTAACTAAAAGGCAGGGGTGTATTGAGGCGTGGGGTATTAAAATCGACCGTCATGGCCAGGTTAAGATTTTAACCACAGAGGCATTTTGTAGCCGTTCCAAAAGTGTAAGTTTGTGTGTTATTGTTGGCATCCTTGTTCTGGCCAACGAAGTACAAATAAGATTTGTTTGTTTTGGGTTGAAGCTATGTGTATAACGCCGAGTTGGAAGATTATCAGTATTAAAGAGGCTATAATAGTACTAGATGCTTAACAACTTCACGTTAATGGCACCAATGGCACCGTGGATACTCATACCCCAAACCACATCACCCCTCAACCTCACCAGCTGACCATTACTACAGCAAACCTACTAGAAGCTTTTGCTGATTTCCTGGATATCGATGTGGCAGCAGGAGATGCTGCAGCTGATACCGTCAATACCTACCGCCGCCAGGTTCAGCAGTTTGTGAACTGGTGCGATCGCATAAATCTTCATCCAGCTGCAGTTACTAAAGAGGACATTAAGCGTTACCGCCGCTGGATGGTAGACACTAAAAAATTCAAGGCAGCAACGATATCACTAAAGTTATCAGTTGTCAAGCGTTTTTATCAAGCTGCTGTGGAAAAAGGACTGATTACGATCAATCCAGCTCTTGGGGTGAAACCGCCACGGGAAAAGCTGGACCCGGCGGCAAGGATTACCTATTTGGAAAAGCCTGAAGTTGAGAAGTTGTTAGCAGCTGTAACCAATGATGGTAGCCTTAAGGCAAAGCGGGATAAACTTCTGCTGGCAATCATGATATTGGAAGGGCCCCGTAGCATTGAGTTACATCGGGCAAATGTCTCTGATGTAGTTAAGCAGGGGGGTAATCTGGGAATTCGGGTGGAAGGGAAGCGTAATATTAGAATAGTGCCATTAACACCAGATCTTGCTGAGTTGCTGATGGCTTATCTCGAAGCAAGGTCAGAAAATGGGGAAGTGGTCAAACCATCCAGTCCTCTATTTATAGCTGTTGGAAATAGGGCGGGTGGCAAGCGGATTTCCCGACGGGGGATTCGGCTAGTTGTGGATAGCTATCTTGAGCAAACTAACCTTAAGCAAACACCAGGAAGAACTATATCAGCCCATAGCTTGAGACATACCGCAGGTACATTAGCCCTGCGTTCTGGTGCTGAGTTACGCCAAGTGCAAGATTTGTTGGGACATGCTGATCCCAGAACAACTTGTATTTACGCCCATGTAGCCGATCGCTGGGAAAATAATCCAGCATTGAAGCTGGGAATTAACCTATCGTGATCATCTAGAGGTTCAATGAATAGGTAATTATTTTGGTAATTGGGGAACAGTGACTGGCACTCCTCCTTGGTGAAGGGATTGGCTTAAACAGCTAAGAATATTGACCAATTGAGCACCAACCCAGCCAGATGATATTGATGAAGCTTGGGAGAAGCGGACACTGTTAAGAAAGCGATCGCATACTGAATAAAGTGGTTCAAATGATTCGAGATCAAGAACTTCACGATGTTGACCAGCAGGGATAAAGTACTCCCCGTTCTGTTCAAAATAACCATGTTGAATAGTTAGGGGTGCTTGCGCAACCATTTCATCAAAAATCAAGGTTCCCTGTGTTCCTACAATCCCAAGCCGCCGCTGTTTATCTGGATTGAGCCAGCACAGATGAATAAATGCTTGGAAGCCAGTGGGATAAGTAAGTGTCACCTGAACTAAGTCAGCTAAGCCTTGAGGGGTTGAAGGTTGTTCGCGTAGCGTGCTCTTTTGGCCAAGGTTATTTGTTGTAACCCGCAAGTTGCTAACTTGAAACTCTTTTTGAAACTGTAGCCACACCCTACCAGTAGCTTGGACTTGAACAGGTGGCTGTCCTAAGCAATGGTTGAAAATAGCAATGTCGTGAATAGCTAAATCCCAGAGAGAATCGACATCTTGACGTACTGGTCCTAAGTTAGTACGGGCGGCGTATCCATAGCGTAAGTCTCCTAAGCATCCGGAGTTGACAACCTCTTGAGCACGCTTGACCGCTGGGTGAAATAGATAGGTATGGTCAACCATGAGCTGTCGCTGCTGTTCTTGAGCCAGGTGGCACAATTCTAGACACTCAGCCACATCAAGGGTTAAGGGTTTTTCTGCTAATACGTGTTTCCCCTGCTGTAGAGCATCCTTAATTAGGGTATAGTGGGTAACCGCTGGAGTAGCAATTACTACTGCCTCAATTGTCGGGAGATCCCGTATCGATTCCCAATCTGTTGCTAAACGTACCTCAGGAGCGAGGTTATATTTATCTTTAATTACTGCCAAGGTTTCTGGGTATGGATCAACCACTGCGACTAAGCAAGCATCAGGGTGTGTCAAGAAATTCCTGACCAAGTGTTTCCCCCAGCGACCTGCTCCCAATATCGCTACTCCGGTTTCTTTCATTTTTGCCCTCTCAATTCCAGAAATGCCTGTTTGGCTGCTGCTTGTTCCGCAGCTTTTTTCGATCTTCCTGTACCTTCACCTAATTGTCGATTTTGTAGCCAAACTTGGGCAGTGAAGCGGTTGTTTGCCCCATGCACTTGTAGGTTTTCGGTCAGATGATACTTTGGGAGCAGTTTGTAGTGAGCTTGAGTCCATTCCTGAAGAGCATCTTTGTAGTTTTGGCGGGCTGGGTCTTGACGAATTTCAGTAGTCAGTTTTTGTAAGTGAGGGTCTAGCCAAGGACGGACTAATTCTAGGGTATGGGTACTTAAATATAATGCTCCCAATACTGCTTCAAAGGCATCAGCTAACCGGGATGTTTCCCCAGCTTTGTCCCCAGCGGCACTATTGGAAACGAGTAAATAACGCTCTAGACCATAGCTGCGAGCGAGTTGAGACAGAATGCGATCGCTTACCAGTACGGAACGAATAGCAGCAAACTCACCAACGGAAGAGTTGGGATAATTTTCCCATAGCCATTCTGAGCTAGCTAAACGTATAACAGCATCACCAACAAACTCCAACTGCTCATAGTTGTGTTCTGCTGAAATACTACAGTGAGTCAGTGCTAAATCTAGCTTGGACCAATTCACAGCTGTAGTTTTAGATAGTCCTAACTTTTGAACTAACTTCTCTAATTGTTTCTGACGACGGGGATCTTTGATGGTCATGGGTGTCTGTTGTCGTGAGTCGGAAAGTCCTTTGTGACTAACCAGAGTCTGCTGGGAGTACTCATTACTAACGACTAATAGCTAAATTGAGAGAAAGTCGGACATAAGCCGGGTTCTGTTCTCCCTAGCAACCATCAAGAAGCTACTAAAGAGGGTGGTTATCTATCTGGGACGGCTGTTACCAGACGCCTCATGCGGTTCTCCATATCCGGAACTGGTAAAAGACCAACCGTAGTTCCTCTCGACCTTGCTCCCAACCGGGGTTTACCGAGCCAGCACCTCTCGATGCTGCTGGTGCGCTCTTACCACACCTTTGCACCCTTACCTGTGAAAGAATCAGGAAAAAGGCTGGAAGAATACATTCATCCTGGAGCCTTATACCTTTATACTTCCCATCGGCGGTATGTTTCTGTGGCACTATCCTCACGGTCACCCGCACTGGGCGTTACCCAGCAAGTTTGGTCTTTCGGGAGCCCGGACTTTCCTCAGACTCGCAGAAAAATGCGAATCCGCAACCACCTGCGCCTACTTTCTCTCTACTCTAGTTTAGCTGACCGGCAAAATTCATCCCACACCTCAATGCGCAGCATTGAGGTGTGGGATGAATTTTGTACAGGATATGCATGGAATAGGTAAAGGAGCTATTAAGCTTCTTATTAATTCTGACTAAGTCATCCCGCGCCCCTGCGCCTCTTGTATCAACTGCCTTTTCTGAAAATAAGTAATCCTGATTATCAATTTGGGTGCCTATATGTATTTACATTTGCTATAATTATAGCAGGTCGAGAAACAGGATAACAAACAATGCGGATAGCCTATCAATACAGGTTAAAACCAACAAAAGAGCAAAAAGCAAAAATAGATAATTGGCTATCAATGCTTTGCGCTCAGTATAACTATCTTTTGGCAGATCGCTTCAGTTGGTACGAAAAAAATCGCTGTCCTGTCAACGCTTGTCCTATTGTTTGTCACCTCCCTAAACTAAGAGAGAATCCGGATTACTACAGTCAGAAGAAAACTCTACCAAATCTCAAGAAAACTCATCCTTGGTACAAAGAGATTCATTCTCAAGTACTTCAGGATGTAGTCAAAAGAGTTAAATTAGCCTTTGATCGGTTTGTCAAAGGGGATAGTAGTGGTAGGAGAAGTGGGAGACCTAGATTTAAAAAACTGCACCGCTACCGCACCTTGACTTACCCTCAGATGAAAGAAGGGTGCTTAAAAGACAACCTGATAAACCTACCAAAAATAGGGAAAGTTAAAGTTGTACTACACCGTTCTATCCCTGATGGGTTTAAAATAAAAACAGCTTCAATTACCAAAAAGTGCGATGGATATTATTTAGTTTTGTCTCTAGAAGACAAGACTGTCCCTGTTCGCGCAGCGTCGGCTTCGCCGAAAGTTAAACCTGATCTCAATCCTGACTTAATAGTAGGTATTGATGTTGGACTTAAGGAATTCTTGACTACTTCTGAAGGGGAAACAATAGAAGTTCCTCAATATTACCGAAACTCCCAAAAAAGATTAAAAATTCTTCAAAAAAGAGTATCTCGACGAAAAAAAGGAGGAAAGAACAGACTTAAGGCCATTAAGCAGCTCGGAAGACAACACAAAAAAGTAGCGGATAAACGGAAAGACTTTCATTTCAAAACGGCTAATTATTTGCTGTCAAAATACGATGTAGTAGCTCACGAAAAGTTAAACGTCAAAGGACTGGCTAAATCCCGATTGGCTAAATCTGTATTGGATGCTGGGTGGTCTAGCTTTCTGACAATCCTAACAAGCAAAGCCTCGAATGCTGGCTTGTTGGCGGTTCCGGTAAGTGCTCAGAATACATCACAGAATTGCTCCAATTGCGGCAAAAAAGTCCCTAAAAAGCTGCATGTTAGGTGGCATGATTGTCCCTATTGCGGATGCAGTTTGGACCGCGACCACAATGCTGCAATCAATATACGAAATAGAGCGGCAGGGCAGTCCGTTCTTAAAGCCCAGTGCCTCCTAAGGGATGCCCGGATTGGCTGGGAAGCCTAGGCTGACCCGTTGGGTTCAGCCTAGGAGCTGTCACACTCGCAAATCTAATTTAAATAACCTTTAATTATAGCAATTTATCATAATTGCTTGTGCATATCATTATAACCCAAAATAAGTAAATAGTATAAATGTACTATTGTAGACCAGTTGTTCGCATAGCGTGGCCGTTCGCGTAGCGTGGCCAAAAGGCCAAAAGGCCAAAAGGCCATCAATAGCAATCCGATTTGAGTGGTGAAACACCAGAAAAGGGAGAGAGGGGTAAGAAGGGAAAGAATATTACTATTTTTATTAATAAATTAATTACCCTCGGGCTTGATCAGGTACAGAGAAATCTAGCTTGATGGGATCACTCTCAAATAACTATTGTCCTGAAAATACTCTTCAACCAAGATCGCTCAAGTAGTGGCATTGGTGAATATCGGAATCCAAAAGATAGTTGCGTCAGTTACCAATTAAGTAAGTAGTGGGACAAACGTTTTAGTAACTGTGTTAACTTTGGTGAAGTTAACTCAAAGCTGATTAGCAATAAAGATGGTTCTTCTTTTACATTTCTTAATATAATTTCATTTATTTATTGATTTCTAAGTAATTACAAAGTATTAATTACCAAGTACTACTTAATAAGTACTAATTACCAAGTACTACTTAATAAGTACCAATTCGTCTTGGAACAAGTCCAAAACCATCTAGACTTGAGTCAGCACTGACAAACAAGTAAAACCTACTCAAGAGGAGGGTTTGCATTGACTGAAAACCAAATTTCCCTCCAGACAATCTCGCGTAGTGAACTGCGACAGCTGGTGCGTTCTCAACTGCAGATACTGCTGGAGCAAGGTAATCTTCAGGGTGCTAAGCAAGTGCTGGTACCAGTACAACCAGTAGACATTGCGGAAGCGATTGAAGGATTACCAGAAGCAATGCAAGTGATTGCCTTCCGCTTATTGTCTAAATCTGAGGCCATTGAGGTGTATGAAAATCTTGACTCCAGTGTCCAACAGTCTCTAGTTGAGAAGTTTAAACATCAGGAGGTACTGGATATCGTAGATAAGATGTCGCCAGATGATCGAGCCAAGTTGTTTGATGAGTTACCAGCTAAGGTAGTCCGACGCTTGCAGTCACAGTTAAGTCCCAAGGAGCGCCGAGCAACAGCCCTGTTGTTGGGGTATGAGGAGGGAACAGCAGGGCGAATCATGACCCCTGAATATATTTCCCTCAAGGAAAACTTGACGGTTAGCGAGACCTTGGATCAGATTCGTAGCTTAGCCAAAACCTCGGAAGTCGTATATTACCTATATATAACTGATAACTCTAGACATTTGACTGGGATTGTTTCCCTGCGGGATTTGGTGATTTCTTCCACCGAGACCACCATGGGTGAAATTATGACTCGTGATGTGGTTTATGTCCATACCTATGCAGACCAGGAAGAGGTAGCACGGATGATCCAACGCTATGATTTTCTGGCTGTACCAGTGGTTGACCGGGAGCAGCGTCTAGTGGGTATTGTAACTGTGGATGATGTGATTGATATCTTGGAGCAGGAAGCAACAGAAGATATGTACGCGGTCGGTGGTGGTGTCCAATCGGAGGGGGATAATTATTTTCAAACCAATTTATTCACAGTTGCCCGCCGACGGGTAGTTTGGTTATTTGTCTTGTTACTTACTAATACGGTTACCGGTACGATTATAAAGTCCCAAGAGTCTATTTTGCAGCAGGTTGTTGCCCTAGCAGCTTTTATCCCTTTACTGACTGGCACTGGTGGTAATGTGGGCGCTCAGTCTTCTACGGTGGTGATTCGCGGCTTGAATACTGATGAAATTCGTGACTTAGGCCCCGGTCAAGTGATTTGGCGAGAGGCACTGGCGGGATTATTACTAGGAGTAATTCTGGGTACGATGGCTACGGGATGGGCTTACTGGTTACAAGGAGATTTTTTAGTAGCCCTATCGGTGGGAGTGAGTCTAGTTGCGATCGCACTTTTAGCATCAATTGCCGGTTCAGCCCTACCGTTTCTGTTCCGTCACCTAGGCTTAGACCCAGCTCTGATGTCCGCACCATTCATTACAACAGTTGTTGATGTCTTAGGTGTGCTGATTTATTTCAATATTGCTAAATCAGTCTTAGGGCTTTAGCATCAAAGGCAAAAGACAAAAGGGAACAGGGAACAGGGAACAGGGAACAGGGAACAGGGAACAGGGAACAGGGAACAAAAAAAACTAATCTGTACTTAAAATTGTCGCAAATCGCTAAAATTAACTGTATAACTAACTGTATAATTAACAGTCCTGGTGCCAGTACTTATAAATGGCATAAGCGAGAGTAACTACACCGGTAACAATGGCCGATTCATCCACGGCAAACAGAGGATGGTGCAGTGGGTAATTTATTTTATTTTGGAATCCAACCCCGAGGCGGAACATGCTGCCAGGAGCGTGTTGTAGATAAACCGAGAAATCTTCCGCACCCATAGAGGCTTCCGGTATGATTAAAACGCGATCGCTTCCCCAAGCTTCCTTAGCTGCTGCTTCCAACAACTGAGTTAAGGCTAGGTCATTTTGTACCGATGGTACTCCCCGCTGATAGTTGATGTGATAGCGAGCGCCATAAGCATTACAGACATTGGCCACAATCTTTTCAATCCAATTCGGTAGGTCAGCATAGGTTTGGGGATGAAGCGATCGCACTGTTCCTACTAGCTGCACTTGGTCAGCAATAATATTCGGAGCTCGCCCACCACTAATTTGTCCAATTGTCAAGACCATCGGGTGTAATGGGTTCTGGGTGCGACTAATAGCTTGTTGGAGGGTGGTAATCACCTGGGCAGCAATCCAAATCGCGTCAATAGCTTGATGAGGGCGAGCTCCATGACCGGATTCTCCCATAATCACGATTTCTAAATCATCCGCTGCTGCTGTTAATGCCCCATAGCGGATACCAATGGAGCCTGCTGGAATTGATGGGAAAACGTGAAGACCAAAGATAGCACTGACATCCTTCATTCCCCCATCTTTGACAATCCAGTTTGCACCTTGAGCAATTTCCTCAGCGGGTTGGAACAGAAAGCGAGTATTACCAGGAAACCTTTCTCCGAGTTGGGATAGAACCATAGCTGTGCCTAAGCCTACAGTTGTGTGGACAT
Source organism: Moorena sp. SS36440bin_2 (assembly GCA_011524395.1). Lineage (GTDB taxonomy): Bacteria > Cyanobacteriota > Cyanobacteriia > Cyanobacteriales > Coleofasciculaceae > Moorena. Next base: position 15,819 of record WTKN01000055.1, on the reverse strand, counting down.
CATGACCACAGGCATGCATAACTCCCGGTTGATTTGAGGCAAAATCCAGACAAGTTTGTTCGGTGATGGGTAGAGCATCCATATCAGTGCGCAGTGCGACTAATCGCTCATCGGTACCACCAATCAATTCACCGATAAGACCAGTTTTGCCAATCCCTTCTTGTACATTCAGACCACAGGAGGATAAGATCTCAGCTACGTAAGCCGCTGTTTGGTGTTCTTGACCACTCAATTCTGGGTGAGAATGGAGATGACGGCGAATTTCTATCAGACGTGGGGCAAGTCCTTGGGCTAACTCTTTAATCTGGGAGAGCATGCTGCTAGATAAATACTAGATAAAATTGTTTCATACATCGCTTAAATATACTTCTTTTTTAATTGTGGTAATAATTAATGTTTGATAAGACAACTATTTGCGCTTAAAGAATATTGTCTCAATCATCGATTTGTTAAGACACAACCGGTGCTGAAACGATGCCTTGTTCCTCAAGCACCGCAGCAACTCTCAGAATCATTGCTTCATGGTAGGGTGCAGCAATAATTTGTACCCCTAAGGGCATTTGACCAGAACGGTGAATTGGTACTGATAAGACCGGTAAGCCAATGAAGGATAAGGGTTGAGTAAATAACCCTAAGTGTGGACGAACCAACACTTCTTCTCCAGCAATAACCATTTTTTCTTGACCCAGTAGGGGAGCAACACAGGGTGTAGTGGGAGCGAGGATAATATCGACATCTTGGAAGACTTCCCGAACGCGATCGCGAAACCATTGTCGAAACCGTTGCGCTTGAATATACCAAGTCCCTGGAATTAGGGCACCTGCTAAAAAGCGATCGCGTGTAGCTGGGTCAAAATCATCGGGACGTTTACGCAAATTGTCCAAATGCAGGTTTGATCCTTCATTCGCCGTAATAATATAAGCTGCTGCTCTGGCTCGCTTGGCTTCTGGGATAGTAACCGAGGCAGTTACACCCAAGCTACTAGCAACTTTAGCCACAGCATCCAATACTTCTGGTTCTGCCCCTTGAGCAAAATACCCATCCGCAACTCCAATCCGTAACCCGTCAATCCCCTCGTTAAGCTGGGGAACACAAAGTTCTGGGAGACGATTGGTACAAACTGGATCAGTGGGATCTGCTCCCTGAAGGATATCAAAAATAGTAGCAATATCCCGTACAGAACGAGCAAACGGACCGATATGATCCAAACTGGCAGAAAACAAGAAAACCCCTGCCCGAGACAATCGTCCGTAGGTAGGTTTGAAGCCAAAAGTACCACACAAAGCTGCTGGTACCCGGATCGAACCATTGGTATCGGAACCAAGAGTGATCGGTACTAATCCCGCCGCCACTGCTGCTGCCGAGCCGCCAGAGGAACCACCAGCAATGCGAGTGAGATCATGGGGGTTATGAGTTGCGCCGTAATGGCTATTTTCCGTTACAAAGCCATAGGCGTACTCATCCATATTTAATGTTCCAACTAGGATAGCACCCGCTTGTTTTAGTTTAGCTACAGCAGTAGCATCACGGGAAGCAGGATAATTTTCAGCATTAATTTTTGACCCAGCTAAGGTTATTAAGCCAGCGATATCATATAAGTTTTTAACCGCAAAAGGAACTCCTGCCAATCGACCCGGATTGTTCCCTGTGGCAATAGCATTATCAATGTCTTCAGCATCGGATAAAGCTTGGTCACTCATAACCGTTGTGAAACAGTTAAGGTATTGGTCACGGATAGTTATTTTTTCGAGACAGTTAGTAATAACTGTTTTGGCAGTGAGTTGACCTTCTCGAATCGCAGTAGTAATTCCAATAGCATCAGTTTGGTTCACGGTTAGCATCCTAATTTAAGCTATTATGATGATTATTTATTGACGTTTATAAACCATTATCCTAAGGTTTAAATACAGGAGCAGCTGCAATATAATCAGGTAAGCTAAATTCCGTTACTAAAGATGCGATAGCATAAATTGTAGCGAAGTTTTTGATAACACCAGGACGGTGATCGGTCTTAAGCTCTAAATCAATAAGTTGCGCCATTGCTTCGACATAGGTAGAGGTTTCAAGTGTTTGTTTTGTCATTACTAGTTAGTATTTAGTAATTTAGTAGTTAACAGTAATTGTAATCTATAAATATAATATAATTTTCAAACCTGTCGTTATTACTAAAAACTCAACCCTCAAAACTCGGCAGTCTCTTCAAAACTATCTTCAAACAAACAACGTTAAGTTTTTCGTTACCTTAAAGATATAAAGACACCCGATAGGGCTATGACTCAAACGAAAGCCGAACCTATTATCCGATGGGAAAAACTCCCCGACGAATTTCAATTACCCGATGACCCAGTGGAAAATCTCTATCATCCCTTATTAGCGGCTATCCTGCGAGAGATTCTGGAATTAGCCGGATTTATCACTAACTCAATGCTAATTGCCTCCAACTTTGGACTCTGTGCCAATGTGGACGGTAAAACAGTAGTGAAAGCACCAGACTGGTTTTATGTACCTTCCGTGTTTCCAGTCTTACCAGGGGTGATTCGCCGGAGCTATACCCCTCACACCGAAGGAGAGGTACCAGCAGTGGTTATGGAATTTTTATCCGAGAAAGAGCAAGGAGAATATTCCCTTAACCCCCGTTACCCCTATGGCAAATGGTACTTTTACGAGCAAATCCTACAAGTACCAATTTATGTGATTTTTGACCCAGCCTCGGGAAGTTTGGAGATGCGATCGCTTAATTCAGGAAGCTATACCCTCCAAAAACCCGATGGTAATGGACGCTACTGGATTGAATCCATGGGTTTGTTTCTAGGAGTATGGTATGGCAAAAAATCAGAAATAACCAACTATTGGTTACGGTGGTGGGATAGCTCTGGAAATTTATTACCTTGGGGAGAAGAGAAAGTCCAACAAAGTCTACAGCAAGGTTTACAGCAAGGCTTACAACAAGGCTTACAGCAAGGAAAACTAGAGCTAATTATGCGTCAGTTAACACGCCAGGTTGGACAAATTGAGCCTACTTTAGAATCAGTCATCAACAACTTATCTGCTACTGATTTGGATCAACTGAGTGAAGCATTGTTTGATTTTTCCCATGGGTCGGATTTATCCAGTTGGTTAGAGGGACTTAAAGCTTAATCAGATCGTAAGTAGACCTCTTGCAAAAATAAATATGAAATCAAAATCTATCCCTTTTGCCTTTTGCCTTTTGCCTTTTGCCTTGTCTTCACCAAGGTTTATGAGACTTATGCAAGAGGTCTAGTATATGCGCTACTTGAGGTGCGTGCGCGTTCAGCCGTCAGCCGTCAGCCGTCAGCCGTCAGCCGTCAGCTTAAAACAAGCTATCCGGCTTAGGAGTTCAACGGACTCAAAGCCAAATACAATGAATTCCTTGGCCTTTCGGCCAAGGAACTGAGATTAAACCAATGCTTACCTCTTTTATTCAAAAGCACCTCAAGTAGCGCATTAGCTGATAGGTGATAGGTGATAGCTGATAGCTAATAGCTGTTGGCGTAGCCTGCGCGTAGCGCTTAAGCTTACAATCAGCAACGTCCACGAATCGGCTCAACTAAATAATCATAAATCAGTTGATATTGAGCGTCTGGTTCTTGCTGCCATCTCATCACTAAACCTGATTTGAGCAATAGCTCTAGGATAAAATCTAAGGTGTCAGTGGATAACTGTAACTCTGCTCCTAAATCGTCTTTTGTTCGAAATGGCCGAGTGCCATCCTTATCCGTTAACAAACCCAAAATTTTCCAAGCCGCGTTTTGGTTTTCTGAACCACAATCAGAAACAACCCCTTCCAAATAGCGCTCCACGAGCTTTTCTTTTGATCCGTTTTGTCGATAAACCGCTAAAGTAGTGATTTGCTCAGTTTGCAATTGCACTCCCACTATCTGTAATTCAATCGGGCTTACTTCTGCCACTGGTTCATTATTAGCTAGGTCATTTACCAACTCATCGACTAATGCATCCTCTAGGTAAAATTTAGCTCTAGTGGTTAGAGTATAAATAATCGATTTTGCCTCGTCTGGAGAAAAATTACCGACACAATAAAGGATACCTTTATTAAGAATATCATTATTAATGGCATCCAAATCTACCTGACGAGCGCACTTTAATAATAGGTGTAGATAATCCTCCCGTAAACACAGGATGACTTTCAGATAGGGAATATTAAGACAGTCACGGAAAAACTCAAAGAAGCGTTTTTGTTCACCTGGCTCTCGGCAAGAAAAGAAAAACTCTTCAAATTGGTCAAAAATCAGGATGTTTCTCTGGTTTTGCCGTTGATTTTGTTGCAACTGATCTAGAAGAGTAGTCGGTTCAAAGTTGTTTTTATAACCTTCAACCTTTAAACTTTCACCCTTTAAACTTTCACCCTTCGACTCTAGGATACGTTTACCCAACTCTTTTTCCCAGTCAGTATAAACCTTCAATCTAATCGGGACTATATCACGGTTACCAATAGGTTGTTGTTTTAGGGCGGGGATTAGCCCAGCTTCTAGTAAGGAACTCTTGCCCACTCCAGCTTGACCATAAATTACAGTTAGTTTGTGCTGGGTGCTGGCAATGCGTTGCACTAGCTCTTTTACTTTGTGTTGCCAATCGGAAGCAGTCATTGCCTGAGATACGGTAGCGCGACCTTTACTCTTGGTCTGTGCTAACTGATTTTGTGCTAACTGATTCTGTTGGGAGGATTTGAGTTTACCCGCACCGATAAAAGCAAGTAAACCATGCTGTTGTGCGATCGCAAACCGTTCTTGTTTTACTGTAAATGCTGCTTGATATCGTTTTTGTTGCCAGTAGAGGGTTTCTAGAGTTTCCAGGATTTCCAGGTACAGTTTCGGGTTATCACCAATCCCTAACTCCCTAGCCCGTTCCAGATGGCTAATCGCTTTGGAATGTTGACCCAAGTGCTGTTGGGCTTGAGCCAGAAGTAACAGATAGCGACCAACGGGAGATTTATTTGTAATCTGTTCTGCATCTTTATCTATATTAACTATGCCATTGAGGCAAGATAAAGCAGAATTTTTCTGATAGTCAGGGTACTGTTGCTGTTGTTGGGGTTGGATACTTGCGGGATGATAGGACAATTTTTTACTTCCCCCTCTTGCCTCTGTTCCATAGGCCAAGAAATCTTCCCTATCCTGCGCAGTACCCTGTTCTTCTGTGACTTTTGTGATAATTACATTGGCATATAATGCATTTGTGTAAGCCTCCTGCCAGCAGGATTTATGTAGCGCCACTGTTGCTAAAAATCCATAATCCTGAGCCAGTTGCACAGGAGCAGAGTAACTTCTGTGTAGCGTTAGAGACTTTGTAGCTAGACTTTCCAAATCCTCCCAGGCTTCCAGAGATTGCAGGATTTCACCGAGTTTATTAATAAACTTAGCCACTAAATCCGGTCGTTGCTCTTGTTCGAACACCAGCAGACACTGCTCTAAATACTCTTTAGCCTTGTGCCAATTTTCTCGATAGCTAGGGTCTCCTGGTCTATACTGCTTAGCCTGATCGCAATAGCACAATCCTAGGTGACACAGGATAACTGCTTCTCGCTCGCGACGTGGAGGGATAATGGGTTTACGGGATATGAAGGTAGGCAGACCAAGTCCGGGGAGAATCTCACCGTTGTTTTCGGGCTTGCTCTGGTGCTTGCGGGGATCCTGTTGCCAGAATTCTAAACTTTTCTGATAGTGGGTGATAGCAACATCAATCTTGCCCAATCCATAAGCCTCTCGACCCCAGACAAAGTTTAGACTGGCTAGCAACTCTGGTGGCAACTCGTGGTTCCCACTTTCCAAATCCCGTAAGGCAAACTTAATTTCCTGACTATAACCAGCACCTAAAATAGCCTCATTGGGGGAAATTTCAGTGGCACCTAATTCTAAGACTTTGGTAAATAAAGAACTGGTTTTTTGTTTTAGGTTACTAATTAGGCTTGAGGTTGGGATTTCAAACATAACGGTTGTTGCCCAACTGTGAAAATCTGGTGTGATGCGAATCAGCTTACACAGCACCTCATCGTTAATCCACAACACTAATGGAAACTGGAAATTTTTGCGAAACTCTTCTCTAACTTGATTTGTGGCGATTAACAGTTCATCAAGGTCGGTGACTGACTCTAAACCAAATACCATCAAAGCGGCTGGCTGTTCCTCCCCGATTTCCTGTTGGAGGGTGGTGTAGAGTGTACAAGCAGATGGCTCTAGGAATACTTCCCGGATTGGCACAGAGGAAATTTTGTGTAGCCTGCGCACCACTCGCTTACGCCACTTGGCATAATTACAGTGTGCGAACATCAGTAAAAACTGTCCCTCACTAGCAGCTATTGCCCAGGCTAGTTCTTCTACAGTATCCCGGTGGTGATTAGCTACAGGGTCGAGTAGGGGTGATTTAATCATGATTTTAAGGATATTGCTAATGCCAGCAAGTGCTAATGCCAGCAAGTGAGGTAATTATGTTATCAGGAAATTAAATTCTATCCTGGTAGCAAAATGGCAATTTTTTGTGATTGTTTTGTGATTAGTCATGATAGGATTAATTTTTAAGTAGTAACACTTAAATACTTAACACTACCTAGCACTATCTAACCGTACTACTTAACACTTATTAAAATTGCCATAGTTTTTTGCAATCCTATTCCAGACTGCTTCTGACAGAATCAGGACTCAGCACTGACCCACTAACGACACCAACGACGCTCCCTCTTATTGACCTTAGTATTGTGCTTCAGATAATCCTGTAGCCAATCGCAAGCAAGGGAGTGTAGTTGATCAGGATTTCTGATAGTCTCTAAATTCCATATAATTACTCTAGCAGATGAATCTGAAGAAGCAATAGTTTTGCCATCGGGACTAAAACTGAGGCTAACTACAGCATCATCATGATGGCCATAAAAGGTTTGAAGTTGTTTACCTTTCCTGTTCCAAAGCTTGACAGTTTGGTCAGCACTAGCGGTAGCAATGGTTTCACCATCGGGGCTAAACACCACACTCCAGACGGTATTGTCATGACCTTCAAGAGGTTTTAGTTCCTTACCATTACTAACATTCCAGAGTTTAACCGTCTTATCCCTACTAGCAGAGGCCAGGGTTTTACCATCGGGGCTGAAACCGACACTAAAAACCCAATCCTTATGACCATCGAAAGTTTCTAGCTCCTTGCCATCACTAACATTCCAGAGTTTGACGGTTTTGTCAGCACTAGCCGTAGCAATCGTCTTACCATCAGGACTGAACCTGACGCTGTTGATCCAATTTTCATGACCAGTCAGAGTTCTAATCTCAACACCATTCAGATTCCAGAGTTTAACCGTGTTGTCCCGACTACCCGTAGCGATAATTTTGCCATCAGGACTCAAAGCGATACTCCTGACCACATCCTCATGACCAGATAGGGTGTGCAGTAACTTACCATTCTTATCCCAGAGTTTGGCAGTATTGTCTGCACTAGCGCTAGCAATAGTCTTACCATCAGGGCTGAAACTAACACCCCAAACCCAATCGGTATGACCAGTCAGAGTTCGCTGCAATTGACCATTTAAGCTCCAGAGTTGGATAGTTTTGTTCTTACTAGCGGTAGCTATAGTCTGACTGTCGGGGCTATAACTGACGCTGAAAACGGTATTCTCATCCCCTGTGGGAATAGGGAGTTCATTACCGTATCGACTCCAAAGTTTAACAGTTTTATCAGCACTAGCACTAGCCAAGGTCTGGCTGTCGGGGCTGAAATTAACGCTCCATACCGTACTTTCATGACCGGTAAGGGTTTCGAGTAGCTTGCCATTTCGATTCCAGAGTTTGACAGTGTTGTCTGCACTAGCGCTAGCAAGGGTCTGACCGTCCGGACTAAAACTGATGCTAGTCACAGTACTTTGATGACTTTCATGGTCATCCGTTCCCAAGGTCTGATACCGAGTACCGTCCATTTTCCAGAGTTTGACAGTCTTATCCTTACTACCAGTAGCAATCAGTTTACCTTTGGGACTGAAACTGACGCTGAAAACCGCATCGTCATGGGCTTGTATGGTTAGAGGCTTTGTATTGTACAAGCCATTCCGGTCTCTACGCCAGAGTTTAACCGTGTTGTCAAAACTACCAGTTGCCAGCACCTTGCTATCGGGGCTGAAACTAATACTTAGCACTGCTTGATCATGGGCTTCTAAGATTTGGGGTTTTTTGCCTTCGAGGCTCCAGATGATAACTCTTCCATTCTCGCTAGAAGCAGCAAGGCTTTTGCGATCAGGGCTAAAACGCACGCTCCAAACTAAATCAGTATGCCCTGTCAGGGTTTGAATAAACTTACCATTCCGTTGCCAGACTTTAACGGTTTTATCTTTACTAGCAGTAGCAATCAACTTCCCATCAGGACTGAAGGTAACACTTCTGATTTCATCCTGATGTCCATGCTTTCCTGCTAGGGTGTAGAGTTCTTTGCCTTCCTTGGACCAGATTTTGACAGTTTTGACAGTTTCGTCGGAACTAGCCGTAGCAATTAACTCACCGTCGGGACTGAAAGTAACACTGTTGACTGTATCATCATGACCTTCTAAGCGGTTGCGCTCTCTAACTCCATAAAAGGCTTTCTCTAGAGAACTCATCGCTAAATCCTTAGTCTCAGAGCTGACCCCAAGTGACCTCTTGAGTTTGGTTGCTGCTTCCAACGCATCTTTTAGGGGATCGAGGGCATGATTATTGGAACCGTAAAGGGCTTCTGAGGATTTAATCAAAGCTGTGATTTCGTTGTTTCTAGCTTGAGCCCAAAATATAGCAGCAGAGAGGGTTGATATCGCTAACATGCCAACTAGAGCAATGGAGCCGGTTAGTGCTATCATCGACTTCTGTAACTGGGCTTGAGAAAGCCGATGTTTCTCTTGGGCTTCCTTAAGTTTTGCGAGTAATTCGCTATCTTGCTGCTGGCGAATCACAGAAACTAGATAATCATGAACCAGTTGATAGCGGTTAACCGGACTTTCTCGTAAGAGCACCACTAATCCTGATTCGACCAGGATATTTAAGACTAAATCTAACTGGTCTATTTCTTCTATCGCTAAATCTACTGCCAAGGCGTTTAAATCTTTTTCCAAATCCTGGCGGGTTTTAGGGGGGCGGGTGTTATTTTCTTCAGTCAGTAAATACAAGATAAGTTCAGCAGCTTTTTCATTCTCGGAACCACAATCAGCGATCACTTCTTGCAGATAACGCTGCACCAATTTTTCTTTAGGACCTTGTCTCCGATAATGAGCTAGGGTAGTAATTCCTTCAGTTTGTAGTTGAGCTCCTACGATTTGTAATTCAATGGGACGAACTTCGCCTTCACTGCTGCCTAGTTCCTGAACTAAGGTGTTTACTAAAGCTTCTTCTAAATAAAATTGAGAGCGTTCGGTTAGGCTGCGAATAATAGATTTAGAATCGTCTAAGGAGAAATTTCCTAAATAATAAAGAATATCTTTGTCGAGAATGTTATTGTTGATTGGATAAAAGTTTTGATGACGAATTCCCTGCAACAAAAAGTACAAATCATTTTCCCGTAATGACAAGATCACCTTGACGAAAGGAATCTGAAGACACTCCCGGAAAAAATAAAAAAAGCGTTTTCTTTCCGTAGGATTGTCCCAAATAAAGAAAAACTCTTCAAACTGGTCAAAAATCAGCACCGTTAGCAAATTGCGGTGTTCATTTTGTCGTAATTTTTCTAAAAGGGTAGCTGGTTGCAGGTTAGTTTGGGTTGTTGGTTGCAGGTTAGTTTGGGTTGAAAGTTGCAGGTTAGAAGACGGCTGTGAACCTTGACCGTTCAATGGGTCAACTTTCAACACAGAAGACCCTTGACCGATTGAACGGTCAACCTTCAACACAGAAGACCCTTGACCGTTCAACTGGTCAACTTTCAACGGAGAAGATGCTAAGGATTTCCAGACTTCCCTGACCCAATCGGTATAAACCCTTACCAAAATTGGTACGACATCGCGGGTTCCAATTACCTTAGTTTTGAGAGTGGGGACTAATCCAGCTTCTAGCAGGGAACTTTTACCTACTCCTGACTGACCGTAAATCACTGTAAGTTTGTGCTGGGTGCTGCCAATACGTTTCACTAAGCGCTCTACATCGTTCTGACGTACAGAAGCAGTGATTTCCTCAGCAGCAGTTTCCTGCTCTAGGAGTAAGGTAGAAGTTTGGCGTAGATGAGGTTTAAGCCGACCAGGTCCGATAAAGGCACGGAAACCATATTGCTGCTCAACGGAGAATCGTTCTTGTTTGACCCGAAAGGCTTCTAGATACTGCTTTTGCCGGAAATAAAGCGTCCGCAATTTTTCCAAAATGCGAATATAAAGTTGTGGAGCATCCATTGGACCGGTTTCCTTAGCCCTTTCCAGGATAGTGATCGCCTCTTCCGAGAGACCCAAATGCTGCTTTGCTTGAGCCAGAAGCAGTAAATAGGACATCTGATACTCTCCGGAGGTATTAGTTAACCGTGTCAGGAGTTCTAACGCTTTCCTAGCTGCTTGCTGAGCGCCCATCCAACGGCAGTCTTGAAGGGCGACTGCAGCGATAAATCCATAATCTTGAGACAGTTGCAGTGAATTGCCATAGGTTCTGTGCAGTACTAGGGAGCGTTGCGCCAGACCTTGTAAGTCTTTCCAAGCTTCCAGTCGTTGTAGGGTTTCGCCCTGTTTAGTAATAAACTTGGCAATTAAATCTGGGCGTTTTGCCTGTTCAAATGTATCGATACACTTTTGAAAATACCCTCTGGCTGTTATCCAGTGGTGACGACTTTGAGATCGATTGAGTTCAGCCAGGCTCAGATAACACAAACCGATATGAAACAGCAGTAGAGCTTGACGTTCTAGTGGTGAAGGGGTGAGGGTTTGAGGGGGCGAAGGGTTTGAGGGCTGCTTCGACAACGTCCGGAGATAAGGAGGTATTGGGGTAGTTCGACCCAGTCCGGAGGAGAAATTACTCTGCTGTTGGATTTCCTGTTGTTGTGTTTCCCAGCTCCTGAATTCTTGCTGCCAAAATAATAAACTTTGCTGATAATACTCTAAGGCCTGATCGATCAGACCATTAGTATAAGCTTCTCGACCAAGCACAAATGGCAAACTTGCTTCTTGGGTTATGTCTAAGACATCTCCACGAGTTTGCAAATCCCTCAAAGCTGAGTCCAATTCTCGACGATAGCTTGAACCCAAAATAGCGTTATTGGGTAGGAACTGATCCCCACCGGCATCTAAAATACTAGTAAATAAATAACTCTCTCGTTCTGCTAGAGCTTCAATTAATTGATTGGAGGAGAGGATAAAATCTGTGGTTGTTGCCCAACTCTCTAAATCCGGCACAGAGCGAATCAGCTTTTGGAGTACGTTGTCATTGACCCATAACACTAGAGGGAAGGGGCAATGCTTGCGAAACTCCTCTCGCACTTGGTTGGTAGTGATTAGTACTTGCTCCAGGTTGCTCAGGGAGTCTAAACCAAAGACCATCACGGCAGCTGGCTGTTGATCCCCTAGCTGCTCCAAGATAGTGGTGTAGAGACTCTTAACCGACTGGTTCAGATATATTTCCTGGAACTCAATAGCACAGACTTGCCGCAACTTCCGCACAATGTAATCCTGTAAAGCTTCATAGTTGCGGCGGGCTAAAATCAGGGAAAACTCCCCTTGGGACGTCTCAATCGCCCAGGCGAGTTCCTGCATTGAATTTTTGTTGTAGGCATCCGCATCTTCTATGCGGTATAAGCTAGGCATGATTTGAATCCTTCCGCTTCTGCCAAAATGGGATTAACGTCAAACCAAGACCCATCTTGGTCTCGATACTCATAGACGAACATGCTGCGGATCAAGACTTGGTAACCTTCATCTCCAACTACCTTCTTGTGTTTAGCAACATGACACAATAGTTCCCACTCATCGTCTGAGATGGGTAGGGTTAGTTCATTGCGCCGGTCTCGAATTACAGTTTCTAACATGCCTTGAGACAGAGGTAATCGTCTTTCTTTCTTGATCCAGGTGCTGAGGAACCGAAGCAAATTTCGCACATGACCCCCGCTAGCGTAACACAGGCGGTCTAAAGTGTCAGGGGAGTCGAACACCTCTTTTACTCTAGCAAGACGCTCTAAAGGCTCTAAATCAGGAAAGGCTCTGGCCATTACCATTTGTCGCAGCAGTGCCATGCCCTGTTCATGGGGAGTGCCATCTCGTAACTTTACCGGTACCATTGGTAACACTTTGGGATCTACTACAAAGCGTTGAGTCAAGGCACTATAGTCATTAGAAAATCGTAGCGCTAGGGGCATGGTGTAGACCACATGACAGTGTAACCCCTTTAACTGAGCTCCGCGATCCACAAATAGATATTCCGGCTGATCACGTCCCCAAGGCTTCTGGGAAGCGTCCACCCGATCGAGGTTATCTACAATTACCACTAGCCCTTGTTTCCCGACTTGTTGGAGGTTTGCGATCGCAGGTTCAAGCAACTCTTGGTTAATCACTTCTAACAAGCGATTGGTTTGAGGTTCGAGATATTGCCGTAACCGACTGCGCAGATCCGGGCTATCCTTAGCCTTAGCCGTAATCTCACCAATCCCAACGGCTAGGGAAACCGCCCCCTCCGTGTCTACTCCAACCTCACCAATGCCAGGAACTCCTACCCGACCGCTTAATTCAATTTCAGTGAGCAATAGTTTAGCCGCACCTGCCAGTAATTTTTTAAAGCCTTTCGGTTCACCTAGCTTAATTTTGTCTAAGCTTTCACTGACTCGACGAGCAATAGCGAGTAAAATGTCACCAACATCTACATCTCCCATTTCCAAGTCTTGAGAAGACTCAAAATAGACCACGTGAAAGTCAGCTTCTTCCAATTCGGCTTTCAAGCGCAGTAATTCCGTAGATTTACCACAACCAATATGTCCAGTAAATAGCTCACAGGTCGGCTCATCCATGGAGAAGAAGGTGATATTGTCCTTCAACTCCTCAATGATCTTGCCCCCTCGCACTGAGGAAAAATCGATATAATAATTACGGTCTTCAGGCTGTTCTACCGTTAAGGTTTTGCTGGGATTACAGGCTTTATATAATTTTTGGATGTTTACTGTCATAAGGTTTCCTTTGTCATTAGTCATTCGTCATATTTGGCACCAAGTTAAAAATTTACCTATTAAGGTAGGGAATCGGGAATCGGGAACAGGGAAAAGTCATAATATTTGATTATTTCATAACTTATTCGATCTCCAATACTATTAGTCATTAGTTACTTTCGCTTATTTTTTTTTATTATGTTGTGAATAATTATGGTATTATGATTTACTTGTTATTACCCATTCCAGTTTATCAGTTACTCTAGGTATCTGCGTAGGAATTGTGAGAATTTTTGAGGCCATTTTCCCTACTCCCTACTCCCTACTCCCTACTCCCTACTCCCTACTCCCTACTCCCTACTCCCTGCTCCCTGTTCCCTTTGCTATAACAATTTCAAACTGTAACTGATGGCTGTCTAAAAAATCATGGGTAAAATGATCGACGACATTGGTATCAGCAAGTTCCAAATTGTAGAAATCTATAAATTCCTGGTCAAAATAGGGACCAGCGTGCCAAGTTCCTACTTCTAATTTAATAAAGCAGTTACCTGGAATCCGAAAAGCCGCAATATCCTCTAAAACGGGTTGGTCATCCTGAGTGGGAGGAGCTACAGCCATGAACCAGTCTTTCCCTTCTAGAGAACCGAGACACTGAGTACATTGGACGTGGCGAGTGATTTTATCAAACTTACGACCGTTGTGGTGTAGCCGCATGATATAAAACCGGGATGTCCCATTTTCCAGGTTTAACTGAGCATCATCTTGATCATAGGGTTTGCCGTCTTCACTGGCAAAGATGACTTGACCGTAGGGCTGAAAGTTCTCTGATGTCACCCATTCCGCGTGTAGTTTTTGAATCGTCTTGACTTTACTCATGCTTAGTTTCCGCCGTCAGTAGTTAAAAATTAACAGCTTATTGATTTTAGCTTGTCCAAGTGCCTTGCTGTTACTCTGGCAACTAGTCTTTACTCTTTTTATATGATATCCTTTTAGGTGATTTATAAAAAATCATCAAAAATTTATCAGTCTAATCTTTATAATTATGGTAGGCTTACCTTACTATTATATTAATATACTTATCATGTAAGTTAATAGTAACTTGCCATTTTTATTTGACTGAGAATAAAATGTTTTATCCCATTATTTTATCATAAAATACCACTAATTTTTAAAGTAAATTGATGATTTTTACGTGCTCAAATCAAGACAATGTGATCTATCGCTTTTGGAAACTTGCGATCATCAATATTCTGTCTAATCTGACGGTACCCCTTGCGGGTTTAATCAGCGTGGCTTTCTTGGGTCATTTAGACCAAATCCGCCACTTAGCTGGAGTCGTCCTCGCTACTATCCTGTTTAACTTCATCTACAAAAGTTTGGGGTTTTTACGGATGGGAACTACTGGAGTAACCGCTCAAGCCGTCGGACGAAATGACCGAGATGGGATGTTACTAGTGGGACTTCGTAATGGCTTAATTGCTCTGATTTTAGGTGTAGTTATTTTAAGTTTACAGTATCCTCTCAGAGAGCTGGGATTTGCACTGTTAAGTGCTACACCAGATATCAAATTTTCTGGTATTGCCTATTTTAACGCTCGAATTTGGGGAGCTCCGGCAACATTACTGAATTTTGTAGTGATTGGTTGGTTTCTCGGTAGGGAAATGAGTGGTAAGGTTTTGCTGCTGTCCATTATCGGTAACTGCGCTAATATAGTTTGCGATTATTTCACTATTGTTCGGTGGGGTTGGGAAAGCACTGGCGCTGGATTATCCGTAGCAGTTAGTCAATACGTGATGGTTTTAGTGGGACTAGTTTTAGTGACGCGACAAATCCAGTGGCAAGAGCTAATATCAGTAGCGATGCGAATTTGGAACTTGTCGGAAATAACAGCTACTTTTAGCCTAAATAGCAATCTTTTTATTAGAACCTTAGCGATTATTTTTACCTTGTCTATTTTTACCAATATGAGCTCAGCTCTTGGTACCACAATCTTAGCGGAAAATGCTTTAATATTAGAGGTATTCATGCTGGCTGTTTATTTTATTGATGGATTGGCATTTGCTACTGAAACTCTGACGGGTAATTTACAAGGTCAGGGAGCAAAAGAGCAGTTAGTCCCTTTATTGAGAATGGCTGGAGGAAGCTGTTTGCTATTAGGACTTAACCTTGCTTTCCTGTTTATGCTGTTTCCTCAGACACTCTTTGGGCTGTTAACAAACCACACTGAGGTGATCGAATCGATTACTGTCTATATTCCTTGGTTACTCCTTGTTTTAGGATTTGGTTCCATTGCGTTTATGCTAGATGGTTATTTTCTAGGCTTAGCCGCAGGACATACCTTACGTAATTCTACCGTAATCGCCTTGGTGGTGGGATTTGCACCTATG
This sequence comes from Moorena sp. SS36440bin_2, assembly GCA_011524395.1. Taxonomy (GTDB): domain Bacteria; phylum Cyanobacteriota; class Cyanobacteriia; order Cyanobacteriales; family Coleofasciculaceae; genus Moorena. The sequence continues at coordinate 358 of WTKN01000055.1, read as the reverse complement.
GCTGTGGCGTCTTGGCAGTTTCACAGTGTTCATCTTCTTTGGTTAGCGTTATCTTTGTTTATGGCAGGAAGAGCGATAGTACTGGGGGTAAAATTACCAAGCACGTTGAAGTGAAATATAGGGTTTGTCAATTAGGTGAGGTGCAAATTTTTTTGGTTTTAGGGAACAGGGAACAGCGGATCTGGGAACAGCGGATCTGGGAATAGCGCACCTAACAGGAAATCAACGTCAAAGAAGACTCTATATTATAACTGCGAGAAACGCTATAAAAGTTTCTCATAGTAATGAGATACAGATAATTTTTTCCCTATTCCCTACTCCCTACTCCCTACTCCCTACTCCCTACTCCCTACTCCCT
>WTKN01000065.1 GCA_011524395.1 Moorena sp. SS36440bin_2 | reverse complement strand
TCCCTGCTCCCTGCTCCCTGCTCCCTGCTCCCTGCTCCCTGCTCCCTGCTCCCTGTTCCCTGCTCCCTGTGACTATTTACCCACCACTGAACCACCTTTAAATGATGAATTTAAGTCTTCAGGTGAAATCCCTGGATTGATGGGTTTAGATATGAAAAAGCGACCAAACTGAGCATATAAAGCTGGTAATACCAATAAGGTTAAAGCTGTAGACGTAAACAATCCTCCCAGCACAACTATTGCTAATGGCTGTAAAATTTCTTTCCCTGCCCCGGTGCCAATTACGAGAGGAACCATTCCTAAAGCTGAAGTCAACGCTGTCATTAAAATTGCCACTAATCGTTCTGTTGAACCTTCAATAATTACTTGCTTTAAAGCCATTCCCTGAGCCAATTTATTGTTGTAATTATCTACCAGGAGTAAACCATTGCGGGTAGCAACACCAAAAAGAGTGATAAACCCTACCATAGAAGCAACCGAGAGAATACCACCACCGAGGGCAACGGAAAAAATTCCCCCAGTTAATGCTAGAGGAAGATTGAGCATAATCATTACTGTTGCTGAAATTGACTTGACCGCAAAGTACATTAAAACAGCAATCACAATCAGTGCCAAAGTACCGAATACTAGTAAACTTTGAGATGCTCGTTGTTCTGATTCAAACTGTCCTCCATATTGGATAAAGTAACCGGAAGGTAATTGCACTCTCTGCTTGACTTTGGCTTGAATCTCTTCAACAACACTACCTAAACCTCGATCAGCAACATTAGCTGAGACCACAATCAGCCGAGAAACATTTTCGCGGTTGATGGTGTTGGGTCCCTTACCATAACTAATCTGAGCAACTTGGGCAAGAGGAATCTTAGTGCCTGTGGGAGTGTCAACTAGCAGGTTGCTAATGGTATTAAGATTATTGCGGTATTCGGCTTTTAACCACACTACCAAATCAAATAACTGTTGCTCTTCGAGTACCTGGGAGACAACTCTACCATTGAGAGCAGTTTCAACAATGTCTGAAAGCTGACCAACACTAAGACCATAACGAGCAGCAGCAGCGCGGTCAAACGTAATTTGCACCTGTTTGATCGGAATTTGGGGTTCAAGAATTAGATCTACCACACCAGGAATATCTTGCATGGCATCTCGAACTTGAGCACCAATAGTTCGTAATTCCGAAAGTTCCGGACCAAAAATTTTGACTGCGATCGCACTCCTGACTCCTGAGAGGACTTCATCCATGCGGTGGGAAATAAAACCACCAATACTAGGAGCTACCCCTGGTAACTTAGCAAATTCCTCACGGAGTTTCTCAATGGTTGCTTTTCGGTCTTTCATCCCCTCCTCTGAAATTTCCACATCCAAATGGCCCAGAGTAACACTACCAGCATCAGCATCACCGGGAGCACGCCCTGAACGTAACTGCACTGACTCAAACCGGGGGTCATCTTTGAGAGCTAGTTGCATGGCTGAACCAGCCCGATTCGTCATTTCTAGAGAGACACCGGGATAGAGAGTGAAAGCATTAACAAGCGATCGCTCCTGAAACTCTGGTAAAAAGACTCGTCCTAGAGAAGTAAAAATAATTAGAGAAGCGACAAACCCTGCTACTGCTGTTAGCAAAACTAGACTGGGAGCATGAAGAGAAAATCGAATTAATGGCTGATATAGTTTTTTAGAAAACCGCGCTACCCAAGTTTCTTCTTCTGGTAACTGTACAGTAGCAAGCAAGAAAGCACACAAAGCTGGACTAAGAGTCAATGCTACAAAGGTAGAGGCAAAAATTGACACTAGATAGGCTACTCCCATTGGTGCAAAGATACGACCTTCAACACCAGTAAGGGTAAAAATTGGTGCGAAGACTACAGCAATAATTACCGTAGAAAACAGCACACTAACTCGCACTTCCACGGAAGTGTTATAAACCACTTGTAATGGGTTGAGAGGATTTCCTGCTTGCTGATTTTTCCGTAATCCCCGGTAGCAATTTTCCATGTCCACAATTGAGTCATCCACCACTGAGCCAATTGCTACAGCTAATCCTCCGAGAGTCATGGTATTAATTCCCAAACCAAAGAGATTGAGTAACATCATCCCAATCAACAAAGACAGAGGAATGGCGCTGAGGGTAATAATGGCAGTGCGCCAGTTCATCAAGAACAGAAACAGAATAATAGAAACAATGATGATGCCATCGCGCAAGGCATTCCTGACATTTTTAATTGAGGCATCAATAAAATCGGACTGGCGGAAGGTAACAGTAACCTTGACATTCTCCGGCAAACCCCCTTTAATTTCCTCCATGGCTGCTTCTACCGCTTTGGTAACAGTAGGAGTATCAACCAGGGGCTGTTTGTTAACTAGCACCACAATTGCTTTTTTCCCATCCAAGCTACCATCACCCCGCTTCAAGGCAGCACCAATGCGGACATCAGCGAGATCAGAAAGCAGCACTGGTGTGCCATTACGTGCCACTACCACCGATTGTTCTAAATCCTCGATTGACTCAACTCGTCCAATGCCTCGAATTAATAGTTCCTTGTCTGGACTAATCAAAAAGCCACCCGCCGCATTAGTATTTGCTGCTGCTGCTGCTTCCGTAACTTCTGCTAAGGAAACATCAAAAGCGGTTAACTTGGCAGGGTCAACCAGTACCTGATACTGACGCACATCTCCCCCATAGGCAATTACCTGAGTTACCCCCGCTACTGCCAATAATTGGTTGGTAATATCTCGATCAACCAATCGACGCACAGCCATTAGGTCAATTTTAGAGGGGACATCTCCGGTCTCTACATCTTCGTCAATGGTAAAAGCGTAAGAAAGAATGGTTCCAATAGGGGAGGAAAGGGGAGAAATTTGTGGTGATTCTACTCCTTCCGGTAATCTGGCAGCAGCTTGTTGTAATCGTTCAGTTACTAACTGGCGAGCTTGATAGATATTAGTATCCCATTTGAAGATAACTTTTACTACGGAAATGCCCACTCCCGAAGACGAGCGTACTGTAGTCAATCCAGGAATGCCATTGATAGCACTTTCGACAGGCATTGTGACTAAAGATTCCACTTCTTCTGGAGCCAATCCCGGTGCTTCCGTTTGAATTTCAACTTGGGGAGGAGCAAAATTGGGAAATACATCTAAGGGCATTTGGGAAACAATGCGAAATCCCCAAACTGTGACGATGATAGCGCCAATTACAACTAGCCAGCGTTTAGCAATAGACCACTTGAGGATCGAGTTAAGCATTTTGGTCTTACCTACAGCCTTGCTGATTATTGCTTGTTTGCGAAACGATTAGGAATCGCGGAATCTAAATAGCCATCCCCATTGCTCTGCCCATTTCCTTTTACATCACCAGTGGGATGATAGCTATTATTGGTCAGTCCATCGGAAATTTCTATCGGTGCTGGTCTTGATTGTGAAGCAGTGCGCTGTCCCAGCATAAAAGCACCAGCTGTAATTACCCCTCCTACAGGAAAAACCCACCACCAGGGTAGGCTAGCAACATTAACGTTAGTGGATGTTGCCTGATGATTATGTTCTTCTTGCTCATGTTCATGGTCATCAGCTTTAGACCCACCCCTTAGGGATTGGGCATACAACATCACCCCCCCTTCAGCCACAATCTGGTCACCTTCAAATAAACCATTCTTGACTTCTACGAAATCCCCAAAAGTTGAACCGAGAGCAAGTTCTGCAGGTTCATAGAAGTTCTGACCATTTTCTACATAAACCAGTTGTTTACCATTAGCATCCACCAAAGCATCTTGAGGAATCGCTAAAGTAGCTACATTGGTTTTATCAGTAAAAATCTTTAATTGAGCAAACATTCCTGGTTTTAGTTGCCCTCCAGGATTATCCAACCTTACCCTCACTGGCACTACTCGTGTCTGACCTGCCACTATCGGGTCGATTTGGGTAACTTGACCTGTAAAAGTCTGATTAGGCAGACTAGAAACTTCTAATCTGACCTTTTGGCCTATTTTTACCTTGTATAAATCTTTTTCATAAATATTAGCAGTTGCCCAGACTTGATTATTGTTAACAATCGTCATCAGTTGACCACCTGCGTCTTCAAAGGATTCACCCAAGGTTACTTGCCACTGCGCTACTCTACCGGAAATTGGAGCAAGCACCGTTACCTTTCCTTGCTCATTAGCAGAATTACTAAGTTGTTGCAGTCGGGTTTTGTAGGTAGTATCGCTCAGTTGAACCCGAGATTTGGCAGCCTTAACTGCTGTTTGAGCCCGTTTAAGTTCTGCTTCTGCTTCCAGAACCTCTCGACGGCTAAATGCTCTTTTCAGTAACGTTTTGGCCTCTGCTAGCTTAGTTTTCGACTCTAGCATCTGACGTCGAGCCAGAGCACCTTCGATTGCTAATGCTAGGTCTTTATCGTATTCTTCTTGGGCTACTGCTAGCTGAGTTTCAGCTTCATCGATTTCAGCAGCAGCAATTTGACGCTGACGTTCTAAATTTTCCTGAGCTAGTTCGAGATTTGCCTCAGCTTCTCCCAATGTTGCCTTAGCTTCAGTCAGTCTGTCGAGAGACTCAACCCGCAATTCAATTAACTCCAAGCTAGAGATGACAGCAACCGCTTGACCTTTTTTGACCCTCTGACCTGGTTTGACCAAAAGTTTAGCAACTGTACCGGGAATCGGTGCTGTTACTTGCGCCTGTTGGTTGGGCTGGGTTTCAATTTGCCCGGTGGTTTTAATCCCAATATCCAAAAATTGCCTAGATACGGATTGGAGTTTAATCCCAATTTGACTAGCGGTTGTCGCATCTACCTTAATTCCTTCGGGATTGCTGGTGGCTTCGGTTCCGCTTTGGAACTCATTGCCATGCCCGGCATGGGCGAAAACAGCAACTGGTGCGATCGCTATCAGCAGCAAAAAGGTAAACGTTGAAGCCAGGATTTTTTCTGTCTTGTGCATAACATAATTTTGGATCAGTGCTTCTTATGCTCAGGAGAGGGTGCAAGTAGTCACCATAGTCTCCACCCAGATACCTAAGATGTCAGGATGGTTCTTTGCTGTCGTCTTGATTCAGTATCACAAGCAAATATGAAATCAGGATGAAATGTTAGGTATGAATGAAATTATTTTTGTTAGGACTTTACTAAGGCTTAAGCTTCTGAGAGTAGGAAATAGATTTGTTAAAATTTGTTAATAACTGTCACAATTTAATTATATGTTTTATAATTAATGCTTTATAATCTATGTATAAATTGTGATAACTTTTGATGCCATATTATATAATTACTACTCCCTACTCCCTGCTCCAAAGTTATCTTTACTATTAGATAAATTGGCTATAGATTCGTGCAGCTTTAAGCTAATTTATCCAAAGAAAGTTATACCCTTACCCGCTTTATTACCCGCATATCGCTACTATAGAAAAAGTATCCAGCGGGAAAAGACAGATGAGAGTACTGCTAGTTGAAGATGAGCCAGACTTGGGTGCTGCAATTAAGCGAGCGTTAAATATAGAAAAGTACGTGGTGGACTTAGTTGTTAACGGCACTGACGCTTGGAGTTATTTAAACAACCACGAAACCCAATATACCTTGGCTATCTTCGACTGGTTGTTGCCAGGGCTATCCGGACTAGAGTTACTGCGTCAGTTACGCTATGGTAATAATCCCTTGCCTATTTTGATGCTAACGGCAAAAGACCGCTTGGAAGATAGAGTGATGGGTTTGGATACGGGAGCCGATGACTATTTAGTGAAACCGTTCCGAATGGCAGAGTTGCTAGCAAGAGTTAGAGCCTTGCACCGGCGAACACCCATACTCCAGCCCCAACAACTCCAGGTGGGTGAGCTTATTTTAGACTATGGTAACCGAACGGTTTATCGTCTGGCTGTTAACAATGAGAAACTCGAAATTCCACTAACAAATAAAGAATTCCAGCTCTTAGAGTATTTCATGAAGCATCCCAATCAGGTGATGACCACTAACCAAATTCGCAATCAACTTTGGGAAGTGAGTGCAGAAGCGATCAGTAACGTAGTGGCGGCTCAAATGCGCTTGCTACGTCGGAAACTCGAATCCATCAACTCCAGCATTCCGATTGAAACTGTGCATGGTTTGGGATATCGTCTCAATCTCAAAAAACAATGAATCGAAATAAGCTATTTAACCAGACTCGTGGCAAATTAGCACTTTCCTATGCCATCGTCATGGGGTTTATTTTGAGCCTGTTGGGATTTGGTGTTTACAGAGCGATCGCTCATACCCATTTAGTCACTTCAGACCGGGAGTTAAAATCCGTTGCGGGGACACTTCATGATAGTCTGGAATGGAAGCTCAAGGAACCGGGACGGGTAGAGCCGATAATTGGGGAACTTTTCCCGAATCTGTGTATCGTTGGAGTTAACTGTTCTAAACCACTGGTGAGTTCCCAACGGCACACCCTCAGTGCTCTTAGCCAAGGTCACTACTACATCCGGCTATTTGATACCTCAGGAGGTTTAATTGCTTTTGCAGGAACTTACCCAGAGGGATTACCCCAGGTGTTTAATCAAGCACCTTGGCAAACCCTTTCCGATGGTAAGGGCAACTCCTATCACCAAATTTCTATATCGCTACATACTCAAGATCAGCGGGATTGGGGGTATTTGCAGGTGGGGCACTCTCTGCAATACCTCAACGACTACCTCAATACGGTAAAATTAATCTTGGCATTAGGGCTGCCAATGGCCATGATCTTAGTCGGCAGTGGCAGTTGGTGGTTAGCAGGGTTGGCAATGCAACCTATTTACCAATCCTATAGACAGATTCAACAGTTTACCGCCGATGCTGCCCACGAGTTACGAACACCGATAGCGGCTACACTGGCAACGGTTGAATCGGGGCTTTTGATGCCTAGCTTGGATCAACAAGAAGCAAGAAACATTCTGGAAATTGTTGAACGTCAAAATCAGCGGCTGAGTCAGTTAGTTGCGGATTTGTTGTTGTTGTCTCGCTTAGATAGACAACCAGCATCTGTAAGTCACCAGACATGCTGTCTCAATGACCTGGTTAGCGATTTAGTTGAGGAATTAGCAGCCTTGGCAATCGCTTCCGAAATTACACTGACATCTTCGGTGCGAGTGCCAACTATTCTGGAAGTTATGGGTGATTCTGAGCAGCTTTATCGCCTAGTTTCTAATTTAATTATTAATGGTATCCAATACACCCCTGTGGGTGGTAAAGTAACTGTTATTTTAGACAAAAGCGACCAACAGGCGGTGATCCAGGTAGAAGATACGGGGATTGGTATTGCCCAAGAAGACCAAGGGCGAATTTTTGATCGCTTTTATCGAGTCAATAGCGATCGCTCTCGTCACACAGGAGGTTCCGGATTAGGGCTGGCAATTGCGAATGCGATCGCTCAAGCACACCACGGTAGCTTACAAGTATACAGCGAACGAGGTGTTGGTAGTAGGTTTACTCTTCGATTACCCAAGGCAGTTACTTCCTTTGATCAGGAACACTTTAGCGCTCCAATTTTTTTTCAGTCAAACTCCTAAGTGAAGTATCAAAGATAAAGGAAGAAAGTCTAGGCTTTGGGTTTTGTTAGAATCAAACAGCCCTGCCCTTGAAAGGGGGGATTTAGGGGGATCGCTTTGTCCCTCATAGCTATAAGAATTGCTATATACCTTTTAACTTATATTTAACGGATTAACATCAATAGTCAAGCTAATATCTGGAGGACAGATATCCTGCAATTCCCGCCAATTCAGTAACCTTGCGGGCACAGTAGGAGGAAACTTCATCAAAATCTGCCATCGATAGCGACGAGCAACGCGAATTACACTAGCTGGTGCTGGTCCTAGGATATCGTACTCCGCCTCAGGAGTATCTAACCTGTCCGCTAAATCCTCCGCAACCTTCTCCACCGCCACAGGATCCAATCCACTTATGCGCAACAGAATCAAATTACCATAAGGGGGATAGTTCAGTGCTGCCCGTTGTTCCAATTCGTCCGAGATAAACGACTGATAATTATGAGTTTTGACAGCCTGAATCACAGGATGCTCTGGGGAATAAGTTTGAATAATTACCTGACCAGGGTCATCCCCACGACCGGCACGACCTGCCACCTGAGTTAAGGTTTGGAATGCCCGCTCGGATGCTCGATAGTCTGACAAATACAGTAGTCCATCTGCTGCTACTACTCCCACCAGTGTCACCTGAGCGAGATCTAATCCTTTGGTCAGCATTTGGGTCCCCACCAACAAGTCAGCTTCGCGATTAGCGAATTGAGTTAACAGAGTGCGATGAGCATTCTTGGTACGAGTGGTATCACTGTCAAATCGGATAATTCGCAACTCTGGAAACAGCTTCGCCAAATCTTGAACAACCCGCTGAGTACCACTACCGAAAAATTTCAGGTAGGGAGAACTACATTCTGGACAACTACGGGGATGGAGTTGTCCGAAATTGCAATAGTGGCACCGCAATACTTGAGTAGCGCCTTCATGAGTATAGTGATAGGACAACGAAACATCACAGTTAGGGCACTCCACCACGTGACCACAACTACGACAAGAGACAAAGGTACTGTGTCCCCTGCGGGGAATAAATAAAATCCCCTGTTTCTCTTGTTCCTTTAGTCGTCTCAAGCTGTCTTGGAGAGAACGGCTAAAAATCGACCGATTCCCAGCTTTTAACTCCTGCCTCATATCCACAATTTCCACCGGTGGCAGGGGTCTCGATTGAATCCGTTCCGGTAGGGATAAGTAATGAGTGTTAAGTTCTGGATGCTGAGGAGGTGAACAGGTAAAGGGTTGAACCTCAGGAGCTGAAGAAATAAGCGGATTAATTTCACTATCGATCTGACCATCTCTCGCTCCCCCCATTACCTTAAGACTGACCCAGCTTTCTACCGAAGGAGTAGCTGAACCTAAAATAAGGGGACAATTTTCTAATTCTGCTCGCCACTGAGCAACGGTGCGAGCGTGGTAGGTAGGAATGGGTTGGTCTTGCTTGAAGCTAGAGTCGTGTTCTTCATCTAAAACGATTAATCCCAACTGGGGCAACGGGGCAAAAACAGCAGAACGAGTGCCAATCACCACTTGTGGTTCACCTGGGATCATCTGTCGCCAGGTATCATAGCGCTCCCCTTTATTCAAGGCACTGTGGTAAACCCGAACTTTGTCACCAAAGCGAGCCCGGAAACGGTCAGTTATTTGAGGAGTTAAGCCAATTTCCGGCACCAACACCAAAGCGGATTTCCCTTGCGCTAGGATTGGTGCGATCGCTTGTAGATAAACCTCCGTTTTCCCAGACCCAGTCACCCCATGCAACAGCACTTGGGCAAAGCCATCAATATTATTAATCAGGTCTAATGCACGGGATTGGGCATTTGTCAAGTTTTTTGGGGCATCTGTAGCCATGGTTGGTGAAGTAGCACTGCGCAATACTTCCCTAGGCTCAATTACCACATATCCCTTATCTTCCCATGAATTGATAGTTGAAGAACTAACATTACAAATTTGTGATAGTTCACTCAACCACAAATCCCCCCCACGACGGCGTAGCACCTCCAATACTTCCCGTTGCCGTCGAGTCAGATCAGACCGATTGATATCAGCCACTAGAGTCACAGCTTTCTTGAGCTTAGGACGAGTTGGCTTAGGAGCTTCCAGATAACTTTCCACCCAACCTCGCTTGAGCAAGTGACGTAACCCTGCTTTAGCCCCCTTTACCTGACGTTGGAGGTACTGCCAGCTGTAATCTCCATTGGGTTTAGCCTGGAGAATCTCCAAAATCTTACTTGCGGCTGAATTATTGAGGAAGACATGAGCCTCTTTAGGCAAGACCGAGGAATTGAGGCGAATTCGACGCTGCGATCGCCCTAACAGTCCTGGAGGTAAAGCAGACCGAATCACTTGGATTAGAGGGGTGCAGTAGTAATGAGCCACCCGCTCTAACAGTTGGCAGTAGGAACTTGGAAAGAAACCGGGACTGATCACCTCCTCTATATCCTTAATTTTCTCCCGTGGTAAGTCTGGTGGTGGAGAGTCTACAATCCGAATAGCGATCGCTCCTAGCTGTTGAGTACCGAATGACACACTCAAAACATCTCCAGGATTAATTGATACATCCAATGAATTACGATAAGTATATATACCTTGAACTCCTGGACAATCTACTAGGACTTCAACCCACTTTTCTTGGCCACTACCAGAAAAGTAAAGTGCTCTAGGCTCAGCTAACAGTAGACCTAAAGGAGGATTAGACATAAAGCAGCTTTGATTTGGGAAGGCTCCTATTCTATCACTATTGATAGATAGGAAAATTCTAAAATATGTGAGATCCTGTTTCCAGAGTCAAAATAAATAATAAAAGCAATGGTAAGAGAATTATCTCTCCTGCTTTCACCCTAAACTGTAACTAAAATCTATGTAATTAAACATTTCGTAATTACAGATACAACTAGCCAAACTGCTTCTGGTAAGCTTAAAATCATTAATTTATAATCACGTCAATCACACATAAACTACTTGAAGCAGGTTGGGTCACTGATATTTGAGGGTTTGGAGCGTGTTTTAGCTGCTCTGTCTAGAGTATTAAGTTCTTTGTGAAACCAACAACACCAATTTTTGATAACAGATTTCTCTTTAACGGCCAATTTTCAGCAACAGACAGCCTCAACCCCTCACGGCAACGGTTTTAACAAACTTAAAATACACTTGCAACTCACACATCCCTATGAATATTACAGAATTAAACCAGACTCATACAATGCCTTCTACGGAAGAGAAAGATTTTTTTGTTACTGATCACATTGAGCCAGAGGAAACTGATTTACAGCGTGTAGCCGTTGAATTCACCGAAGATGATGAACTAGTGGTCTCTACTTCCTATAATTTTCGGAAAAGCGGCTCTGATGACACAGTGGGTGCATTCTTTAAAGAAATGGCTCGTTACCCATTGCTCAAGCCAGACGAAGAAGTAGATTTAGCCCGTCGGGTTAAGTTCCTAGTAGAAATCGACCAACTCCGCAACAGCTTACAGGAAAAGTTAGACCGTAAACCAACCAAGGCTGAGGTAGCTGCAGCGCTCCAGATGACAGAACGTCAGTTGGAGGGGAATTTATATCGCGGTCGTGTGGCAAAACGCAAGATGATTCGCTCGAACTTGCGCTTAGTGGTTTCAATTGCTAAACGATATATAAATCGGGGTGTACCATTTCTAGATTTGATTCAAGAAGGTGCATTGGGCTTAAACCGAGCAGCAGAAAAGTTTGACCCAGATAAGGGTTACAAGTTTTCTACCTATGCTTATTGGTGGATTCGTCAAGCCATTACTCGTACTATTGCCAATGATGCCCGAACTATTCGTCTACCAATCCACATTGTAGAAAAGTTAAATAAACTTAAAAAAGCTCAGCGGGAACTGAAACAGCAACTGCAGCGCAATCCTAATGAAATAGAACTTGCTCAAGCCCTAGAAATTTCCCCCTCCCATTTGCGTCAGTTACTAGAATTGCGTAGGCGCTCCCTTTCTTTGAATCACAGGGTTGGTAAAGGGGAAGACACAGAACTAATGGATTTGCTCGAAGACAATGATCTACGATTGCCCGAAGATAAGATGAATGAATCCATGATGCGCCAGGAGATTTGGGAAGTTCTCAGTGATGTTCTGACTGAGCGGGAAAAAGATGTGATTTCTCTACGCTATGGTTTAGCCAGCAGTGAACCCTACACCTTAGAAGAAGTAGGAGGAATGTTTAATCTTTCCCGGGAACGGGTACGTCAGATTCAAAGCAAAGCAATGCGTAAGCTACGCCGTCCCCAAGTCGCTCGACGCCTTAGAGACTGGTTGACCTAGTGCAGTAGGGCTTAATTGAAGCTCCTGAATTCTAGATAAAGGGTAAGCGAACAGCGATTAGCGCTACGCGCATATGCTTACGATAAAGATTATGTCGAAATCAGGTAATTCCGGTTAATTAGTTACCAAATAATCTCTGGGTAAATAATCTTTGGCCAAATAATCTATGGATTATTTGGCCAGAATAATGGGGAATAAGTAATTGTCAATTACCCTTTACCAATTACCTATTACCCAAGAAGGGGTATGATAAATAGTCAAATTGTCTTTTTGATTGTCCCTTTGCCAGCAATATGGGTAACTTTACCTTAAGGCCAGCCACAGAAGCTGATGTAGCGATTCTGTTTAATTTGATTAAGGCTCTAGCAGAGTATGAAAAACTCTCCGACGCTGTAACTGGCAATGCTGATGACCTGAAAGAACACCTGTTCGGCGCTAAACCCTATGTAGAGGCGATTATCGTTGAACAGGGTGGTCAGGGGGTGGGATTTGCACTGTTTTTTAACAACTATTCCACATTTCTAACTAAGCCAGGAATTTATCTAGAAGATTTATTTGTGCTAGGGGAATATCGCCGCCAAGGTATCGGTAAAGCAATACTCAGTTACCTGGCTCAGCTAGCAGTGCAGCGTGGCTATGGGCGTTTAGAATGGAGTGTACTGGATTGGAATGAACCTGCCATTGCATTTTATGAACGTATGGGAGCAGCAGTATTGCCAGACTGGAGAATTTGTCGAGTGACTGGAACGGCTCTCAATCAGCTAGCTGAGTATACTGATCCAGCTTCGACTGACTAATGTTGCTCAAATGCTATACTAAAACGTATATACAAGTGCGACCCTAAACACCTAGTTGCAGGTAACATGCAAAAAGGACATAGGGTAATTCCTATACTGCTTATTATTAATATAATCACTAATGACTATTTGGGTAAACGAGCAGATTGATCCATCGGGTCTTCTCTACTCTTGTATTGCCACTTGCAACGAAGAGCAGGCGAAGGATTGCCACGAGTCGTTTCAGAACAACTTGAGTGATCAGCAAAAAGCAGCGGGTTGGATTGCCCGATTACGCACAGTTAATTCTTGGGATGAAGTGCCCGTTAATACCTTAAAACTTAATTAGATCAATTAAGAATTAAGAATTAAGAATTATATATTAATTTTACATGATAAATTATGGATTATACATGATAAATTCTAAATTATACATGATAAATTCTAAATTATACATGATAAATTCTACATTCTAAGCCCAAGATCTATTTGGTCTTAGGCAGTCGTAGCAAATTGGAACGGATTGGACCGAGAATGCGGTTTAGCTCACGCAATTGATCAGCTGTACCCATACAAATCAGCAGGTCTCCTGGTATGAGTTTAGTGTCACCGTCTGGTCCAGCAATCAAACGACCGGAATCCCGGCGAATTGCTAGGACCATAGCACCACTTTGCGATCGCAGTCGGGCTTCCCTGAGGGTTTTGCCCACACAAGGACACGTCTGGGGGTCTAGCAGAAACTCTTCCATATAAAAAGACCGATCAGTTCCGGTTAGAATCCCATCCACAAAATCCATGACTTGGGGTCTAAGGGCTGCAGCTGCCAAGCGTCTACCACCAGTGATGTAGGGAGAGACTACAGCATCTGCACCAGCTCGTTGCAATTTTTGAACAGCTTCTTCGGAGCTAGCACGAGCGATGGCTCGAATGTCGGGATTAAGGGTTTTGGCAGACAAGATAATATAGAGATTTTCGGCATCTGAGGGCAGGGCAGCCACCAGACAAATTGCCCGTTCAATCCCCACATTTAGCAGAGTTTCATCCAAGGTGGCATCTCCTTGTACAGAAATACAACCCATATCCTGGACAGCTTGAACCTGTTCCAATCGGGAGTCAATAGTGACAAATGGGATGCCCTCAGCCTTAAATTCCAGAGCAATTTGACGCCCAGTCCGTCCAAACCCACACAAAATGTAGTGTTTCGTCAAACTATCTAGCAAGCGCTTCTGTTGCCTCATGCGAATTCCATCTTGAAAGTAGCCTTGAATTAGGGCTTCTGTAAACCGGTTAACAATGTAACCGATACTAATAATGCCCATCAAAATCAGAGAAATGCTGAATAGTCTTGCCCGATCTCCCATGGGCCGTACTTCTTGATAGCCCACTGTCGAAAGCGTGATTACCGTCATGTAGGCTGAATCCAACCAGCCCCAGCCTTCAACCACCCGATACCACAGAGTTCCAATCATAAATACACCCCCGAGAGTGATCGCACCGGTAATCAGCTGTTGGCGAAGACGTTGATATTTTTGCTCAAGGATTGAATACACCGTTGCTTGTCATAGTTTAACTTAACTTATTACCTAGAGAAAATTCAGGTCAAACTGGCAACACCGACAGCTGACAGTGCTTTTTAATATTACATATATAAATAAGATTAAGTTTATTGCTTTGCTATCGGTATAGTTCACAGATATAGTTCACAGATATAGTTCACAGATATAGCAGTGCTAAATGATTTGTAAAATAAGCGTGCCCTTACCGAACGCGGACACGATAGCCTCGGCTGTGGCCGTAGGGCACGCTGCGCGAACGCTGAATTGCGTCCGCTTACCAGAATCGCTATAATCCTTGCCCAGAAAGGATTTAATAGTTTTAAAATTTTAAAACTTTAGTATTGTTATATAGTTCACAGATATATCTGTCAAATATATTTGACAGATATATTTGACAGATATAGTAAAGTGTTCAAGACATATGAAACCAGGCAGTCAATGCGACTGCCAAGGCATCTGCTAAATCATCTGGTTTGGGGATGGTGTCTAAGTTTAACTCCCGCATAACAGCCTGCTGAACGTCATATTTATCCGCATTACCATATCCGGTCATTGCCTGCTTAATCTGACCCGGTGTAAACTCTACCATTGGAACTTCATGTTGTGCTGTTACTAAAACCACAACACCCCGTGCCTGAGCTACGGAGATCGTATTACTCATACGGTAGAAAAAAAGTTTTTCAATCGCCACCAGATCTGGTTGGCAGTGTTCAAGCAGGGTGTGTAAATCCTCGTAAATCGTACACAGTCGTGAGCCGTAATCAGTCTTGGCAGGGGTTTGGATGATGCCAAAATCTAGCAACTGCAATGGTAATGGGGTTTCCTGTATTGGTGACTGGCTAGAACGTTTTGCCACTCCTAAGGAGCCTTTTGTGTTTCCTGACTTACTAATTTGGGTTGTTTGGCAACTAATTGCGCCAAAACCTAAAGTAGCTAGTCCTGGGTCAATTCCCAAAATTCGCTTTTCCATCTGGCTCACTGCAGTTAATCCCTTTCCCATCTAATCACTAGATTGGGTTAATGGTGTTAGTGCTATCATCCTTAGTGCCTAGGCTAGCGCACAGAATTAAGTGATGACCTCTAACCAGCTACACTAAACACGAAAATCAGAGAAGTATGGCATAGCTGACTACTTGGGATTATTCTGTTTCACCCCGTATTTTTTTTGGTTACGCCACTAATCTCATACCCTAAATGGCAACTTAACCGACCTCACCACTTTCCGCATATCCACGGGTAAATTCTGATCATAACGTCTAGGTACCGGATATTGTATTAATCACACCTTAGCCTAATTATCTGAAACTGTGGTGATCAGTACCAGCTTGATGGTGAATTAACTATTGAGGTGCGACCCAAGGGCACGAGCAATCCCTCGCGCCCTTGGAGGCGCGCACCTTGATCAGTAATATCAATGAAAACCGCTATACCTGAAGGGTGAGCGGTTATGTGCAGAGCGCACTTTTCACACGAAGGTTTGATTAGGCAAAGAAAGTACCAATCTGACAGGCACTTCCGGAGCCTTAGCCGTTCCTCACTACATGCATCGCCTCTTTGTCAAGTGCTGGAGTTCGACCAGCAATGTCTATCCAGCTTTTGTACTTACCATACTCAGTGTAGTTATGTCCTCAATCAGTCTTTTCAAAAGAGCTCTACGTACCCTACAAAATGAATCGAGAGGTCGAATTCCTCAGCGGGTCAACCGTTGGTTTAAGTGGTTAGCCCCTGGATTACTGGTGAAGCGTTGGATACTTTTAAGTGCTGGTGGTGTAGTATTAACAAGTTTGGGATTAGCGATTTGGGTAAAGCTGACCCCAGTTTTTTACATCATTAAATTCACAGCCCAAGTTTTAGAGAAAATTACAACCATTATTCCTAACCATGTCTCTGGTCCAATTGCGCTGATCTTGGGTCTGCTTTTCATCTTCTGGGGGCAAACCCGGACGGTAGGATCAATTACGGAAGTTTTAAAACCCGACCACGATCGAAAACTGATTGATGTACTGATGGATCATCGTCGGTTAAACCGGGGACCGAAAATTGTAGTGATTGGGGGTGGCACTGGTCTTTCTAGCTTACTTAGAGGACTAAAGGTTTATAGTGCTAATATCACTGCTATTGTTACGGTAGCTGATGATGGCGGTTCCAGTGGACGGTTGCGACGGGAAATTGGAGTGTTACCACCGGGGGATATTCGTCACTGTTTAACGGCACTGGCAGACCAAGAAAAGTTGTTAACCGAACTGTTTGAATACCGTTTTCGAGCTGGTAGTGGTTTAGTCGGTCACAGTTTTGGAAACCTTTTCCTGACCGCAATGAGTGATATTACTGGCGATCTAGAACAAGCTGTTGCTGCTAGTTCTCAGGTATTAGCAGTGCGAGGAAGAGTGTTGCCAGCTACCCTAACTGATGTTAGCCTTTGGGCTGAATTAGCTGATGGACGTCGCATCGAAGGAGAGTCTAATATTACTGATGCTAGGGGAGTGATCAAAAAAATTGGTTGTACTCCCGAACATCCACCTGCTTTACCAGCAGCACTCAAGGCAATTCAGGAAGCTGATTATATTATAATAGGACCCGGTAGCCTCTATACCAGCATTATTCCCAATCTGTTGGTGCCAGAAATTACCGATGCGATCGCAGCTCGCTTGATACCCCGCATCTACGTTTGTAATATCATGACCCAGCCAGGGGAAACTGATGGATATAGTGTCTCTGACCATATCAAAACTATTGATGAAGCCTGTGGGAAAAGGCTGTTTAACGCGGTACTGGTGAATCGAAAATACCCCTCAGCTGGGTCACTGATTAAGTATGCTCAAGTTAAGTCTCATCCAGTTTTTCTAGATCGAGAAGAAACTTCTAAATTAGGGCGTCGGATTGTGGCGACCAATGTAATGTATGAAGATGAGGAAACTCATTTAGTGCGGCACAATTCGGAAAGGCTGGCACGGGTTTTATTACGATGGTATAGTCGAGCACATGCGTGAGATTTGGTGAGTTCGATGAAAATTTTTAAATTAAAATAAAAGCTGAGATATTAACTCAGAATAACCATTATTCGAGGTAATGTATTGCTTAATAACTAATGACCAAAATTTTTATAGCTAATGCTGAAGCAACGCGATCGCTAGGTGTGGAATTGGGGAAATCTCTGCCAGCTAGTAGCATCATTTTGCTGGAGGGAGACTTAGGGGCTGGTAAAACAACCCTAGTTCAGGGTATTGGTGAGGGATTAGGAATTACTGATGCCATTGTTAGTCCCACCTTTACTCTGATCAATGAGTATACAGAGGGACGTCTCCCCCTGTATCACCTCGATTTGTACCGCTTATCCACCTCAGAAGTAGAGTCATTAAACCCAGAACACTACTGGGAGGGAATTGAGGTTGCTCCGGGAATTGTGGCCATCGAGTGGGCTGAGCGCCTACACTATTTGCCACCCAGTTATCTACATCTGAGACTAACCTATTCCCACGACGGTGGACGTCAGGCTCAATTCTCCTGTAACGGTAAGTTTGATTTAGGTTGGCTGTTTGATAGGTTATCTGGTTGTTCGCCCTTGGCGTCTAGTGTAGATTAGGGTGAAGGTTAGTGGGATTGAGGTTGACCAAAAATTTGGGTCAACTTTAATTTTTTCCCACTACCTATTAAATCCTATTATTATGTCCTATAGTTAAATCTTATACTGTTTAACTGGTAAAAGTTAAAGCTTCACCTCGCACGTCTGTGTTCAATTTTCCTCTGTCGTAGACTACTTGACCACCAACAATGGTCATCACTGGCCATCCCGTTAAGTTCCAACCTTCAAAAGGACTCCAGCCGCATTTTGTTAAAAGTTCTTCCCGTAACACTGGGTGGTAATTTTCCAAATCTACCAGTACCAAATCCGCATCATAGCCAGGAGCGATCGCACCTTTGTTGGGAATTCCATAGGCCTTAGCAACTGCTGTAGACATCCAGTCAGATACTTGAGCTACACTACACCGTCCCTCTATGGCTTGAGTCAGCATCAGTGGCAGAGATGTTTCTACTCCAGGCATTCCCGAAGGAGTGTGGGGGTAACCTTTCGCTTTTTCTTCCAAGGTGTGAGGAGCATGGTCTGTGGCGATAAAATCGATCACGCCATCGAGTAGAGCTTGCCAAAGAACTTCGTTGTCATGGTGGGAGCGCAAAGGCGGATTCATCTGTGCCAGGGTACCAATCTCTGCATAGGCATCGGTATTTAGTAATAAGTGCTGGGGAGTCACTTCCGCCGTCACCCAGGTAGGTTTGTCTTCCCTAAGCAATTCAGCTTCTTCAGCGGTGGATAGGTGCAAGATATGCAACCGCCGCTGATATTTTTTAGACAACTTCAGGGCTAACTTGGTGGCATTAAGAGCAGCTTGATTGTCCTGAATCTTAGAGTGAACAGCAGGGTCAGTAATTCCAGCAAATTCCTTACGTCGCTGATTAATTCTGGCTTGGTCTTCAGCATGCACCGCGATTAAGCGATTGTACTTCCGAGAACCTTGAGTAAAACCTTCAGCAAAAATTGGTTCTATCACTGCTTCATGATCTACCAATAATGCACCATGACTTGAACCCATGAATATCTTAATCCCACAAGTTGGCTGGGCATTGTGCAAATCTGGCTGATTTGCTGGTGTTGCACCGATAAAAAAGCCATAATTAACTAAACACTTATCTGCCGCTCGCTTGAGCTTATCATCCAGTGGGGCTTGGGTTATCGTAGGAGGACGAGTATTCGGCATCTCTAAAAAGGACGTCACTCCACCCTTGGCACAGGCACAACTGGCAGTAAATAAGTCTTCCTTATGTTCTAGACCTGGTTCCCGAAAATGGACTTGGGGATCAATTACCCCTGGCAACAAAGTTAAGCCAGTAGCGTCTATTTCTTTATATGCCGTCACGTCCGTTGGCACTGGGATGTCTGGGGCAACCTGAACAATCCTTCGACCACAGGTGTGGATATCCCCCAGTAAAAATTCACCAGAGGGCAATAGAATACGAGCATGGCGGATAAACAAGCAAAAGTCAGACAACATAGGAGGATGTTAAAATTTGACAGTGTCCCTGCTCGGTGTCTAGGTATATACAGTAGATACAAACCTGAGATATAGCTAAATACAGACAACCGCAGCTAACCTAGCACCATCGCACAAAAAAGCAGGGTTGTCCTGCCAAATTGAAATTTTTGACAAAACTTTACATAATCTTGATTTAGGCTGCCCTACTAACTTGAAATTTTTAAGATATAGCTATAAAACCCCAGACGTTTAAATTTGCTGTTAAATTTGCTGTTAAATTTGCTGATAATTTCCCAATCAGCTATTTGTTGAAATTTCCTCAAATTTGTGTATCGGTAGTAGTTGAATGGATATGAGTCGTGTGCCAGATAAAAGACCAGAAAAAAAACCTACACAGCCTTCTAAAGAAAATGCTTGGGTAGAAGGGATTAAAACGATTACCTTGAGTGCTGTTCTTGCCTTTGGGATTCGCACATTTGTTGCTGAAGCGCGATATATCCCATCGGGCTCAATGCTACCGACATTACAGATTAATGACCGCTTAATTATTGATAAGTTAAGTTATCGCTTTTTCCAAGATCCACAACGAGGAGAAATTGTGGTATTTGCTCCCACTGAAAGGCTGAAAGAGCAAAACTTTAAAGATGCTTTTATCAAGCGCGTAATTGGGTTACCCGGTGATAAGGTTTTGGTTAAAAATGGGCGAGTTTATATCAATGATCAAGAAATAGAGGAAAAGTATATCGAAGAAGCACCACAGTACGATTTTGGACCGGCAACAGTACCAGCAGATCAATACCTAGTACTGGGAGATAACCGTAACAATAGTTACGACTCTCACCACTGGGGCTTTGTCCCTCGTGACAAAATTATCGGTCGTGCGGTAGTGCGGTTTTGGCCGTTAAATCGGATGGGGAAATTGAAACCAAATCCGAGTTATCCTGAAGGGTTGAATCAGTCAACTGGCTTATGAAGTCTCAGTACTTCATAAGTTATATTTCCGACTTGCTGGACACCAAGTTTGCACGACACGACCAATTAATTCTTGCCCTAGCCAGGGGGTATTACTAGAAAGGGATTTGAGGTTTTTTTGGTGAACAATCCAAGGGGATTGAGGATTGAATAAGACTAATTCAGCGGATTGACCAGGAGCAGTGCTAGGGGGGTCTTGGTTTAGACAAATAGCAGGATTTGTGCTAAGACTTTTCCAAAGTTCTAAGGCTGACCAATCCCCTGTCTCGACTAGAGTATGCCAGAGTAAGGGTAGGGCTAGCTCTAAACCAATGACTCCTGGTGGTGCTTCCGCAAAGGCAACGGTTTTTTCTTCATAAGTGTAGGGAGCGTGGTCAATTGCGATCGCATCAATAATCCCCTCCCGAACACCTCGGATCAGTGCGGCTTGGTCAACTGGGTTTCCCAACGGCGGTTCCAAGCGCAAATTGGAGTTGTAAGTGCATAAGTCTTCAGTATTGAGCAATAGATGCATCCAAGTGGTACTGGCTGTTACTGGCAACCCTGCTGCTTTGGCTGATTCAATCAATTGGACAGCGCGACTGGTGGAGATACGCATGAGATGGACTGGCGTGCCAGTGGTTGCTACCACTTCTAATAAGGCAGCGATAGCGGATGATTCTGCGATCGCAGGATTCCCTGGCAAACCCAAACCAATGGACTGGATACCTTCTCGCATCACTCCCCCATTTGTCAACTTAGGGTCACAAGCCCAAAGTGCTACTGGTTTACCCAAGGGTTGTAGGTATTCCAACAACCGTCGAACTAGTCCTAAATTACATAAAGGACGTTCATCGGTAAAGCCAACTACTCCCCCTATAGCTAGTTCAGCTAATTCAGTCATTTGCTCTCCTTCTAACCTGATGGTGAAGGCACCCCAGTGATAGAGTTGAGGTGAGATAGGGGGGAGGCTGATATAGGGAGAGTTTTGGAGTTCTTGCCGTTGTGCCAAAACAGCAGAATTGTCTAGGGGGGGGTTAGTGTCAGGCAAAATGGCTAAGCGAGTAAACCCTCCATGCGCTGCTGCTCCCAGCAGTGAAGACCAGGTTTCCCGCTGCTCATGTCCTGGTGTACCAGAATGGCTGTAGAGGTCTACTAGTCCTGGTCCTAAAATGTGTCCCTGACAATCTTGCACCACTGTATCGCCAGAGATTTCTTTGATTTGAGTTTCCACTGCCGTGATTACACCATCAGTAATCAGCACATCAGCGACTTGGTCAATTCCAGAAACTGGGTCTAAAACGCGGACTTGTTGTAGTAGTTTACTGTTCATTGGGGAAAGGGAAAAGGAAAAATAATTGGCTTTTAACTCAATCCCCCTTTCTAGCTACTCATATCTAAATCACTTGTTATGACGACTTGTTTTTTTACATTACTACGTAGATTTTTAAAATACCACTTTGCCAGATTCTGTCAGACCTCTAAATAGGTAAAAAATAGCCGATAAGCATTTATTTTTAAAGCTTTATTAGTTATTGTAGACTTTATGGGAGCATCCAAATTTGGAATAAATATACCACATTAAGCTGTATTAACGCGATGTTAATGCCCATATCAAAAGATATATTTTCTAAAATGGTATGCTCCCGAATTGATTAATTTTTATTTCCAGCAAATACGTTAACCAATTTGACCACTTGTGCGGGTCTATGATAGAATGTCCAATGCTGCGGAGACTCTGTTATAGCGTCAGTGTTGGATATTTTCAGCCTTTTTGTTATGTCTTCACTATTCGAAAAAGTGGCTAAGTAAGTTGTTATTTCCCTAGCGCTGTAAGTAACCGAATCATCATCATTTTCTATTTGGCCGTTTCTATCTCCTGGAGCATCATTTTTCAAAAGAAGAAATGAGATATGGTTAGGGGGAGCAATAAGTTCCACATATTGCGTCGGCAAAAGATCACGGTCACAAAATGAGTGTAGAGTTAAGTCACATATTTCCATTTCAGTTTCACTACTCGCCAGCGCATTCATAACATTGAGCGTTAGCAGTAGCATAAAGGTTACTAACGTTACAAAACAAGTTTTTATCATTTTTTCCATTTCTTTTTTGATTCTCCTACTTCTGGCAAACTGTAGTCCATTAACTAATTTTTTATAACTATTAGGTTTTCTACATTAAAATTAAGGTTTAAAACCTGATAGTTGAGGTCAAAAACATCTTTATGGAAGGGTAAACTCCATCACTGTTAGACTTTTATTAGTATAAACGAGTTGTTCGAGTTTAAAACGACTCGCTGCAAATAAGTCCTTATATTCTTGTTCCGTGCGCCAGTAACCCCGTGAGTAGCTCAGAATACCTATTCCTTTTAATTATGCTTAGTCTCTTACAGACCTGGGGGGCGTGACATACACGCTGAAATCCTTCAACTAACCTTGGCCAAAAGCCCACGGGTGCGCGTTCAACTGACTAACCTTCAACCTCTTTTCTCAAATTAGATCCAAAAACCGCTAGTGCTACCCCAACTAACAATACTACCGCACCTACCAGCACCAATACTCCTGGCACTTCCTGAAAAACCAGATAGCCCAAAAAGCAAGCACCAACGGGTTCAAACAAAATAGCCAGGGTCACCAGGGTAGGATTAATCCAGCGTAGCAACCAGTTAAAACTAGTATGTCCCACCATTTGGGGGAAAACTGCGATTAACAAGATGTAGACGTAAACCGCTACCGGATAATTGAGATAACTAACACCCCAAAGTAAGGATAACAGTAACAACACCAACGCCCCCATACTGTAGGCGAAAGCACTATAGCTACCGAGACTCAAACCCCGCTGCTGTGCTTCACGTCCGAACAGTATATACAAACTTGCTATCACCGCTCCGATCAATGCTAGAGAATTCCCCAACAGAGGATTACTCCCAGCACTGAGAGAAGCCCCATCCGCCAAACTAATCAAGACACCACCTACAAACGCCACACCAATCCCCAAAACCGTCAGCCTAGTTAGTGTTTCCTTTAACCACAGCCAAGAAACTAAAGCAACCCAAATCGGAGTTGTGGTAACTAACGTAGTAGATGCGGCAATGGAAGTAAAAGACAAGGAAGTAATCCAAGTCACAAAGTGTAGCGCTAAACAAATACCAGCCCCACTGGCATAGAGTAATGCACCTGGACCTAGCTGAGCTTGCCTGAGCTTTGGCAAAGCTGGTAACAGTAGCATAGACGCAATAGTAAGGCGAGACCCAGCCACGAACAGGCTAAACCCTACCCCACTCACCCCAGCGGATGCGATCGCTAATCGCGCAAAAATAGCTGATGTGGAAATCGCCAACACACCAGCCAAGAAAACCAATCCCACCTGCCACCGCAGCGGCTGCTTTATAATTTTCATAGCCATACAGCTTCAATCCCCAACCATTACCATTATTCGGGCAGAGGTACCAGGAGGGAAGTCAAAAAGCCCAAATAGTCTAACTTTTCTATAATTTACTTAATCCTTGATAATTCCTAATTAATTAATAATTAAAATATGTTTGAACTACCGCCACTTAATACTAATACAATTTGGTCAATTTTAAACGAAAAAATTGATGACGATACCGTTAATAAACTACTTTGGTACTATCTAGGTTATCGCTATAACTCAACTACCGGGCAGTGGGATATAACTGAGGTTAATCCTGAATGGCAAGAAGACTATCCCGAGCCACCTAATTTCATCGAAAGCCGCCCTGCTACAGTAAAACTAACCCGTTCAATACCCAAAGAAAATAAACAGCTATTGAAAAAAAAGTTAGGTTTCAAAGGTTACAAAATTGGAGAATTTGGTCCTCGACAAACTCGCAGAGCCACAGCCGCAAACTGGTTACTGAATTATATGGAACAAAACGGGATTAAATGAATGAATTGTGATAATTTTTGATGCCATATTCCCTACGCCCTACGCCCTACGCCCTACTCTCTGTTCCCAGATCCGCTGTTCCCAGATCCGCTGTTCCCTCAAACCGAGGAGTTTTTACATCAACTAATTGTATAAAATACTTTATTATTCAACCGTACTAGAGAAGTCAGTAGGAACAACTACACACTCCAATTCCGCCTTGTGACTCTCCTGCTGATTTTCCAAATTAATTGCGATCGCTTCAATTCTAATTTGAGTCGTGCCTTGGGGTATAACTAATTGAGTCATTGCCTCTAGCTCCCCAGCCGCATTGGGGAGTAAATCTATAATAGAACGGGTTTCCTGCAGCAGAGAGCGAGTTTGCACGTCTTTAACCCACAATTTAATACATAAACGAGATTGACTAGGCGGAAGTTTTATAGTAACCATTACCTTTTCTCCAGCAAGCAACTCCCTAGTAGTTGGTATTGATAAAGTCGGTGCTGCTAAGGTCCCATCCAACTCTAGGGATGAAAGATTATCCAGTTTAGCCTTCAAGTCATCTTGGTTAGTTGCTTTAGCTTTTGTCGGTTGTGGAGCTATTTCTCGATCGTCTACTACAATTTCCTGAGTCGTCCAATCGTGACTAGTAATACTAACTCTAGGGGGTGTCTCTGGCATTGCTAATTCTGAACTAACTAGGGACAAATCCTGAGATTCTGTGATTGACTCCAAGACCTTTTCTGGAAATTCCCTAACCTCTTCTTGGTTGCTAGCCGTTTCATTCCTCTGTTCATCTGCCACTGTTGAGTGATCTTCCCCAGCAGGATTACTCTCGGGGGATAATTCTAACCTCAGCAATTCCATCAATTCATTATCTTCCGCTAAAGCACTCAACCGTGACCAAAAACGCTCTTCCATGTTTAAGGCTTGGAAAGCTTCTTCTAAAGCAATTGACTCAGGATCTTGTACAGAATCTGAAGTCTCCCTCCGCGTAGTATTTAATAATTGGTTTACCTTGGAATTCTTGAATTGGGTATCAACCGATTCTGAATCCTCTAACTGATCATCTGTTTCAGATTCATCAATCTCACTAATCTCAGTAGTTCGGATTCCCTCAGATTCCGTTAGGGAATTACTCAGCACTTCAGAAGCATCATTAGAATTAGATAAGACCTCAGACTTTATCTGTAAATTACTATCTTCAGTAGTATCTTCTGCACTATCTTCCGACTGTTCTACTGTGTCTTGAATTACTGTGTCTTGAACTAATGTGTCTTGAACTAATGTGTCTTGAAGCACTGTGTCTTGAAGCTGTAACTCTGACCCAGTATCTTGCTCTCGATTATCTAGTTCTGGATTAGCTGTAGTGGAGGATTCTTGATCATCTAGGGAAACTGAATCAGATGCTTTAGACTTATCTTGGATCTCTTGGTGCTGTGCTTCAGGGTCAGCAACCGACTGCATTGTAGGAAAACGCGGCAATTCCAGGGATTTAACAGTTATGTCACTCGGCTGATGGTGGTAAAGTTTTGGTGGTAAAGACCGTCCAGAGATAGGTTGCAAGAACATAGATGGATGGTTTTGGGGTAGCTCAACCAGATCCAGCGTAGTCTCCTCTAAGGGGTCTTCATCTAAGAAGAGAAGTTCTTGATCAGGTTGATCAGGTTTTGCAGATTCAGCGATCCGATTAGCCAGTACTACCATGGTTTCCATTGGCATCCCCTGATTCCCTGGCACAATTACTTCTAATAAATCCTCTACATTAGCTGTAACAGTAAATTGTTGAGTGGCTAAAGGAGTTGACTGTGAATTATAAAGGGTAATTTTTCCTAAAATTAGACCACTTTGACAATCCGTGGGAATATCTAGACTATGGCTAAATCCTAAAAATAACTCCTCTTGAGATAGGGAGTACTCAACATCTAACAAACGTTTCCCTGTTTGAGGAAACCGCAATTGATAGCGTAGGGTAGCAGGGAATAAGTTTTCTAAAACACTATCTAAAATACTAACTGTTATACTATCACCATTATTAGTAATTTTATCATTATCTACTACCAATTCTCCTTTGATAGTCAACGACTCTCCTCGCCTTGCCAGGAAAATTTCCTTATCTAGTCTTAGGGTTAAACCGTACTGATTAACCTGTGTATCTGAAACCCAATCTAAATCAGAGGTTTTTCTTAGCTGTTGGTTATCTTCAGATTCCCGATCTTCCAACTCATCCAATACTGGCTGAAGCACCTGTTGTAGTAGTTGCTCCAAAGTTTCCAGAGATTCCTCCATGATGGAATTCTCAACAGTCGATTGGAGTGGTAAGTCTTCCGAGATAGTTTCTGTGAGTTGTTGGTTGGTGTCAGGATTAACCGGTGCCTCTGGGTAAACCTCTTCTAGCTCTTCCAAAACCGTCTCTTGACTGGGACTAGATTCCTCTGGGCTAACCCCAATTGGTGCTTGGGCGTGGTCAACAGGTAACTCTGGTGCAGCAATGGTTATGGGTTGTTGCTCTGGTGGTGTTATCTGACTCTCGTACTCCTGAGGGTTAGATAACTCTGAACTAGCATCTGAGCTAGCATCTGAGCTAGCATCTGTTGCTTTGAGGTCATTAGCAATAGTATTGGTGGAGGAATAATCAACACCTAGCTCAGGTGTAGTCAGGGAATTGTTTATATGAGGCGGCTGAGTATCAGTTTGGGTAGCTTCTACTGGGGTGATTTCTACTGGGGTGACTTCTGCTGGGGTGACTTCTACTGGGGTAGATTCTGCTACTGATGAGGATACAGAGGTTTTAGGAGGTGTCTCTACATCTTTGACCTTGGGTATGACTTGTAGCGCTAAGGATTTTCGCCAGGACTCACCCATAAAATCGTCCATGATATCGTTACTGCAACGTAACTTCCACAGACCAGGGTTAATGGTGGTGAAAGGAATCACCACCATTAACCCTTCTGAGTTGGTGCGACGCCATCGTTTCTGGGACTTGCGTTTGGGTGGCACTTGCTCTGTGCTATGATACATGACGCAAATTTCCACATCAGTATTGGGCAGGTTGGAACGAGCCACTATCCGATACCGACCGGATTCAATCTCGATCTCAGAAGACTTGATTGGCTTCCAGGAGCGCTCCCCCTCTTTCTGTAGTAGAAATTCCCAGTACTTCTTAGCCATTGTCGATATCTATGACCCAAAGACCTGCTAATGGACTTGATCGCTTTTCCAATTAGCTTACACTTTAAGTCGAGTATTTTGCTTATCCCCACGCTCGAGATTTGTCAACCACTGGAGTGAGTGATATTTATTGCGTTTAAGGGGATAAGAAAGCCATACCACAAAGTTTTCTGTTAAGATGTGCTTGTTGATACTAAATCGGGCTAATCTTAAGAAGTAAGCATTCAGCTATCAGTTATCAGCATTCAGCCAAAGACTTGTAGCCACGCTACGGGAATGCTTCAGGGCTGACGACTGACCGCTGAATGCTGACCTTAAGGATTCTTCTAAGCCTGAGATATCGCCTGTTTGTGGAATTGCTGAACGCCACTTTGAAAGCTAGAATTTACCAGTTCATAAGTTCATCTATTACAGTGCGTATACGATAAGTGTTGCGGTCACAAGGATTCACACAAATAACATCTACCCTGACATAATCACCTTTGGGAGCACATACAAGATTAAAAATAACGTTATTTCCTCTTTTAAAGCGCCATGGGTGAAATTCAGTTTTTTCGATTTCTCCTCCATTGACAAGAATATTCATTTTTTCTATACCTTTATTGTTACAGCTTGTCTCACTCCCACTACTAACAGCATGCCAACCTGTACTACCTCCATTTGCGCTTATTGCATTAGCTAATCCTTGGTTTAGGGTCATACTTACAATAGTTGCAACAGATAAAATGCTTAATTTCTTTAACATCGTGATTCCTACTTATCTCTTGTTAAATAATTTTAGAACATCTTATTTTTATTGATTATTCTTAATAATCAATAAAAATAAGATGTTTTTTGAAAACTTAAAATTACTTAATATTTATTGTGTATAAATTTAAGGCATTGCTGAATTAAAATAGATAATAGCGTTTTCAAACGAGTTGTAAAATTATAGATTGTCGAAAAAGACAAGAAGCAAGAGGCAAAAAGCAACAGGGAAAAGAACTCCAGAGTTTTATAGCAAACTCAAAAAAGACCTTTTCAGTTTACATCTCAAATACAAATACTATAAAACCGTAGGGGGTAAATCTCAATGCATGCTGTTTGATCCGGTGGGTGGAATAGGCATCTTGCCCGTGGGTGGAACGGGGCGGGTTGTCTCAACCCTGGCTACGAGGCGGAAAATGAAGGCTCCCCTAATACACCCTACTGGAGTAATCTTAAGGATTCTTCTAAGTCTCAGAGATAGCTTGTCTGAAGTGCCTAATCGCTTCAACTTTGGAAGCCATCATCAGACACCGAGACAATAAGTCAATATCCAAATCTGGCAAGACTTCACTCTGGGAAATTTTTTCGTAACCATCAGAGCGCAAGTGGTACAAAGCAAATACACCATCCTCCCAAAACCAAACTTCGGGTACTCCTAATGCTTGGTAACGACTTAGTTTGCTCTGATTACCACTGGTAAAGACAACTTCAATAGAGAGGTCTGCAATCACTCCTGACCCTCTACCAATTAGGTAAGATTGGTCTGCTTGTGCAGATGCTTCCCCTTCTTTCTGTTGGGTAAAGCTGCCGGTTGGAGTAAACTCAATTTGTTTTTCAACAAAATAAGTACCCAGCAACAGTGCTATGACACCACTGAACGCTTCATGCTCTTGGGAAACTGCCAATATTTCTACCTCACCCCTGTAGTAGAACAGTCGAATTCCTGGGGAGTTGACGAACCCCGCTTGAATTGATTTGAAGTTATGCCAACTTACCCCGGAGTGGACTAGCCGTTGGTCTTTTTGTTTATCTACGACATAGGTCATGGCGATTATTCCTTATCAATGAATTTGCGATCGCATAAGCGCGGAAGCTTCGCGTAGCGTGGCCAAAGGCCTCAGCCGCGCCAAAGGCGATTAGCCCGAAGGGCGTTGGCTAGCGAACGCAAATTCATGACTACCATCTTTGTAACCATTCAGCTGACAGCTGAGGGCTGACAGCTGACGTATCTTTTCTTACCAGATTAGTGAGATTGTCTCCTCTTCATCTACTGAACATTTGTCACCCTACCGAGACGAGTAAAGCGAATTTCAATCCTGCGCCTAGTTTGATCATCCTTTAAACTAATCGGAGCAATTTGCCCATTAGGTAAAATTAACTGAGCTGCAGAATAAGCCCGAAATTGCAGCCCCTTGAGCCGCCCTTCTTTAGCTTGAATCTCACGGAGTAATTGCACAACTGCCAAAGCTCGCATCAGTCCTAAATCAGCATTAGATCCTGGTCTAAGTTGACTGATAGAGGAATTTTTATTAACCACATTCCCAATGGTCTGGTCGATATTGCCAGCACCAAGATTAGGTTGACCATCGGTGTGACCAATCAGTTCTACTACATTAATTTCATAATTCTTGGCATTGCTTTCAATAGCAGGGACAATTTGCTGCCGAATATAATCCTTCATCGCTGAGGGAATTTCCGCACTGCCGGAATCAAATCGGTAATTCCCCTGATCTTTGATTACAATAATCGGAGGTGTATCTGGTGGTTTTGGTGCTGCAGCAATCTGTACCTGCAAAGACCTAACCTGTTGTTCTAGTGACTTTTGGCGGACAGTTGAGCGCTTTGCCCTAGCTCTCCAAGCCGCCACCCCACGCTCAAGTTGATCAACCCGAGCTGCCTTAGCTCGTAATTCCGCATTCTCCCTTGCCAATTGCACCACTTCATCTTCACTTCTGGTGAGATCATCAATGGTTGATTCCAAGGAACTTTGTGCCAGCACAGACTTCAGGATAGAGAGCAACAAAAATAAGATCAGGATCATGAAGGCATTAGACATTAAGTCTGTAAAAGCTGGCCAGAGATTTATCTCTTCATTCCAATCATTATTTCGTGAACGACGCATTTTATCAATTCTCTGTCAATCTTATAATTACTATTAGTCATTTGCCAGGTTTATCGTTCACTGCTCAAACGCCTGACTAGCTCTCCTACAGTCATATCTTGAGTTATGCGAGTTGAACCATCGATTTGATTGGACTCATTCAGTTTTTGGCTAATCTTAGCAATTTCCTCATTGGTGTTATTGAGATGATTTACAACTTTTTCAAGATTGTGTCGCATAATTTCATAATTATGCTGGTCAGTATTAGCTTGCTGAGTAATACTTTGATTAAGGCGATCGCCTAAAGCCTGAATTCCCAGACTTACTCCTTCGGTATAGCTTTTCACATTTGACACTAACTTAGACAATTCAGCGTGAACGTCACTCAAGCTATCGCTTCGAGAAGCAATCCGTTGTTCTAATTGATCAAGCCTAGCTATCGCTGACTGAAATCCCTGTGCTCCTTGCTGAAGTTGGGGGATAATCTTACCTAGGGCTTGTTGACTGTGATGATGCTGTTTTACTACATCTAGAGAAGATTGTCTGAGAGCACTGATTTCTTCTGCCAATTTTACCAATTTAACCCCATGACGTTGAAGTTCAGCCATTGCTACTCCCATCCCTTGCACTGATTGAGATAACATACTGGCTGACTCAGAGAAACTGCTTTGGGTTCTAGTTAAATCGACTGTAGCCTTAGATAATTTTTGAGGAAACTGGCTATGCTCAAAGGTTTGAGCAACTTGGGTAAATTGAGCAGCAGCTAGCTGAAATTCCTCAGCACTTCTGGCGATAGTACTAGCAGCTTGGAAGAATCTATTGTAAGAATTTTCGGCTACTTTAAGTACTTGAATATTAGCATCAGCAATTTCTTGAACTTTTTCTTTTAGTGAGGATTCCACTGCTTCTCGAACAGTGTGACCAAATCTCGCCAAAAAGCTTTCAAATATATTGGACATCCCCTGAACCAATATATCCATGCGTTTTTCCCCTGCTAAAGTGGGCTGATAAATATTATCCAAGTAGTCTTCTAAGTAACTAATCAGATTGTTTTTCGCTAGCCCTGTATTGAAGGCGACGTTAATTACGGTTAAGACAGCACTAAAAAAGATAGCGGTTAAGCTAGTGGTAAAAGCAATCCCCATACCTTCTAAGGGTTGCTGTAATTGGTTAACTAAAGTATTGATATCGGTAGCATCAGATTGACTAATTGTTTGACTGAGTGCTAACAAATTGATGGTGATGCCGATAAAGGTACCTAGTAAGCCAAAGGATAGCAGTAAGCTAGGCATAATCCGACCAATGTAATCAATTTGGTCACAAGATATTCCAACCACTTTCTCGTGGCTGTAGGCTTGGTCAATTAATGCGCCTGTATTGACCTGCTCTAAATGTCGGCTAGCATCTGAGAACCGTCTTTCTAGCTCCTCTACAATTCTGGGTTTTTTCCCACGAGACTGTCCATGGATTAGTCTTCTTACTCGCTTCCCTAGGGATAAAAGATGGGTATGGAGAGCAAAACGTAGTAAAATTACGAATACTGATGGGATTACCACCAGTACTACAGTCAGGGCAATTAAGTAATCCGGTATTGGTAGCATAGCGGCAGCTGGGGAACTCTACAGGTGAAATGGCAGGTAGCGCAGCATCCTCAGGATGCTAACCCCTTTCTTTATAACCTAAGGATACCCATACTTATCTCAAAGCATTGATGTTTAACTACGAAATAATACGACGTTCTTGAGTGTTAACACTGAACACTCAAGGGTGCATCTCCTAACAGTTGTTTGAACCAGCAGTGGTGCGTTACGGGCAGCCACCTAACCAAGGGCTAGAGGCCAAATATCAAGGCTCCCCTAACACACCCTACGCAACTCAATACTGAACACTCAACGCAATTGTTCTATCTTCCCTTTTAACTGCTCAGTTTTATCTAATAAATCAGCTTGGGTCATCGTTTCTTGTTCCCCAGAGGCCAGCCATTTCAAATTCACGGTGTTGCTCTGAGCTTCAGCATCTCCGATCACTAAACAAGCCACCGCACCACTGCGGTCAGCTCGCTTAAACTGTTTACCAAAAGCACTTCCACTCAAGTCCAGTTCTACAGCCAACCCAGCTTTGCGCAGTTGCTGAGCCAGTTTCAATCCTTGAGCTTGAGCTACTTCACCTCTAGATACTAGATAAAAATCTAGCGCTAGGGTTGGTGAGGTTTGCAGTTGTTGCAGCAAAATCACCAAACGCTCTAAACCAATCGCCCAACCAACAGCTGGAGTTTTATTTCCCCCCAATTCATCGACTAATCCGTCATAGCGACCACCACCACAAACTGTTGCTTGAGCGCCTAAGTCATCAGAGATAATTTCAAAGGCAGTGTGGGTGTAGTAATCCAAGCCCCGCACCAAGCGAGGATTGAGCTGGTAACTAATCCCTAAATCCTTCAACAACTGCTTGACCTGATCAAAATGACTTTGGGACTCTGAACTTAGGTAGTCTAAAATACTGGGAGCATCCTGAGCAATCTCCTGAGTACGTTTGTCTTTACTATCTAAAATCCTGAGAGGATTGCGAGTTAAACGGTCTTGAGAATCTTCGTCCAACTCATCTTTGTAAGGAGTGAGGTAATCTACCAGCGCTTGTCGGTACTGTTGACGGTCTTCGGTACTACCAACAGAATTAAGATCAAGTTTCAGGTTAACTAGACCCAAGGTATTTAGGATATCTTTTGCGATCGCAATTACTTCTGCATCTGCCCTGGGATCACGAGAACCAATCACCTCTACCCCCAATTGATGAAACTGTCGCTGTCGTCCAGCTTGGGGATTTTCATAGCGAAACATCGGACCAGTATACCAGAGGCGTTTTACCCCACCAGCAGCATAGAGGCTATTTTGAATATAAGCTCGCACCACTCCCGCTGTCCCTTCTGGACGTAGTGTCACCGAACGAGGAGGGGTTGCCCGGTCATTGAAGGTATACATTTCCTTCCCTACCACATCGGTAGCTTCTCCAATCCCCCGTTCAAACAGTTCAGTGCGCTCAAAAATGGGAGGACGAATTTCTCGATAAGCCGCTCTATTGAGAATCTGTTGTGCGATCGCTTCTACTTGCTGCCAATATCCAACTTCGTCTGGCAGGATATCCCGTGTTCCTCGTAAAGCCTGGATTAAACCCATTAACGTTTTGCTTCCCCATCATGTGAGCTGCGGTCCACCATCGGAAGTGTCTTCTTCCCAGGCACCATAGCGATTTTGATAATAGGACAAAATTTGCTTGACCCGTTCTCTTTCTACTTTATCAGTAGTCTCGCCATACTCAATCCACAATCCACCAACCTGACTCTGATTGTAATCAAACTGCTGGGATGTTTGGGGTAGTAAATCAGCGTCTACCCCTGTCACTTGCCGTAAATGGGCAGCTACCTCTCGATAAACTGCCAAGGGTAAACCAGCACAACTAATTTGATAACGCAACAGTTTACGCTCCTATATAACTTAAAACCATTGGGATGTTCCCAATGGCTGGAAATACCAATTATTTAGTGTTAGGGGAATGGCTGACAGCATATGCGCGTAGCGCATATGCTGTTGGCTTAGCCTGGGCGTAGCGCATATGCTTACCTAACACCTAAAACCTAACACCTAATAGTTAACACTGTACCCTGAGGTGACTTCAAGAAGCTGATCCTGAGTTTTCCCCAACTCGTCTAGACACTTCAACACCGTTTTCTTCCAGAATCACCACTGGATCTAAGCCTCTATACATTTCAATCCGCTTGACTAGCACTTGTCCGCCTAATATAAACTGTCCAACTTGAACGCTACGACTAGGCTCATTAGGGACATCTAGGATAGCGAAATAGACACCCCTACCATTATCAACTACCCCTGTGACACTGACATTATTGGCCAGTTCTGGTTCTGGTAGGATGGGCAGTTGCAGATCAAATTCAGGAGGGATAGGGGGGATACCATCCTCGGCAACAGAGCTATTGTCTGGTTTTGAAGCAGGTTTAGCAATGCTAGTCTCTGTAGGCCTAGTGTTCTGGGGCCTTGGCAAAACATTTCCCCTTGATGAGCCAGGAGACTTTCTAGCGATTGAGGAGCTTGAGGGGCTGGAGGGTCTGCTAGCTCTCGAAGGGCTGGAGGGTCTGCTAGCTCTCGAAGGGCTGGAGGGTCTGCTAGCTCTTGAAGGGCTGGAGGGTCTGCTAGCTCTTGAAGGGCTGGAGGGTCTGCTAGCTCTTGAAGGGCTGGTTGGTGTTACCGCTACACTACCTCCTGTCCCAGGACGCGATCGCAAACCCGGTGTTCGTGGTGCAGGAGTCAGAGGCTGTACCCTCCTAGGGGAACTACTTGGTCTACCAGCATTGGGCAAAATCTCCACCTCTGGTTGCACTGAAATTGCTGCAAACGGGTCAAGACGCCCCCTATCAATCCGATTTCTTACTTCATTGCTTGGCAAGGTGGTGATCAACGGTGGTATTGGTATTACCTTTTCCTGCTCGGGTGTTTCCGGTAATTTAGGAGCAAATTCAGCTACAGGAGGAGAAGGTTTTGTGCTATCCGGGGAAGCCACCGGAGTAGGTTTAGGGGTAGTCTGCTCCCCCTGATCAGCCTTTCTACCCGGTTGACAGCCTCCTATAAGCAGAGCCAGCACACTCACCCATACGATGCATGATACTTTACCCATGACCACCTAAAAATAACGCTTTATCCGAGCATACCCTTGAAGTTATCGATCTGTGGCACCAACTTCTTTGAATAAAGGATTTTTGTGGCAAACTTCTAAAACTGGAGACTCTCAGCAAAAAGCTTTGGGTCGGTAAGCCGTCAGCCCTCAGCGGTCAGTGGTCAGCTGATTTTATCCAAAAGCACGCCAAATAATATAGTTACACAGGCTTTGGCCTTTGGCCACGCTGTGCGAACGATGCTGAAACATAACCAATAAGCTGATAGCTGAACACTGACATTGACAGGGTATGGGCAATAACACCCAATTCAAGAAGCCCAAAGCTTGTTTCAGCTATGACTTAGCTATCAAGCCTAGTTACTTTGACAGCTGTATATGATTTTCTATAATTCTAGATTATTATGCTTCACCAAATAATAGTGTGAAAATTAATCTTAATCTTGTGTCGGTTTCATTAACTTTTGCAACGCTTCCAAGCCTTTTTTAACGCGGCGGGATACCGTTACTACACTGATGTCTAAGCGTTGTGCTACCTCTTTTTGGGTCAAGTCATGTAAAAAAACAAATTCCAGCACTTCACGAGTGCGCTTTTCCAAATGAGCTAGGGCTTGTTGAATGCGGATTCGGTCTTCCTGTGCCAGCTGAAAACTGCGATAGCGAGGATCTGGGACTAACTCACCCAAGCTGGTGTTTCTGTCCTCTGAATCTCCCACTGGTGTATCTAAGCTCAGAGGTTCCCGATTTTGATGAGCTAGGGTAATTTCTTGCCATTCTTCTAGGGAAATGTTTAATGCTGCTGCTATTTCTTGTTCTGTAGGTTGCCGATTTAACGTTGCTCGTAAATTTCGAGTAATTTCCACAGACTTTTGCCGTAGTGCTAGCCAGCGTCGAGGAATGCGAATTGAATAACCCCGATCTCGTAAATAGTGCTGAATTTCACCACGAATGTAGGGGATAGCGAAGGAACTAAATGCTATGCCCTTGGTGGAATCAAATCGTTCTATGGCACCAATTAAGCCAATAGAGCCAACCTGAAGTAAATCTTCGTAGCTTTCATGACACTGCTTGACCCAATGATGAGCTTCTCTCCTGACTAGTCCTAAATTGAGAGCCACTAGCTGATTGCGAAGTTCAGCTGAAGGAGATTGCTGGTACTTTTGTAATAATGTTAAGCTTTGATACTTAAGATTATGATTAAGGTTAGTCGCCATAACAAAGTTTAAGGTGGTAGATTAAAAGTAGATCACAAGTAGATCACAATCGACTATCAGACCCCTAACTCATCCCAATTCTCCTGGATGGCTGCAACAAATTTTTTATCCCTTTTGCGCTTTGGGTCAGGTTTAATTGGTAATGGTTGTCGGATTCCCGATTGATGATTTCCCGGATCCAATCCCCGGACTATATTATCTTGCATCCCTTTTATACAAAGGGGCTAATTTTTATTGGCGTGGGTTTATGCTGCAGTTTTGTTTGATAACATAGGTGACGAGCGTTAATCGAGGGTATAAATATCCACGCAGCACCGTTGTGGTCATAGTTTTATTGCTTTAATTGTAGATTTACCATTAAGTTTCTTAAAACAGTAATTTCACCCGAATCCCGAATTAGAAACGATCAAAGTTTATTAATAATACATACAGGATATCGAAAACGCCACATTTCGATCAAAAAAGGGGCCTATGCCCCTTAGGAA
Organism: Moorena sp. SS36440bin_2; assembly: GCA_011524395.1. Taxonomy (GTDB): domain Bacteria; phylum Cyanobacteriota; class Cyanobacteriia; order Cyanobacteriales; family Coleofasciculaceae; genus Moorena. The sequence continues at coordinate 1,797 of WTKN01000065.1, read as the reverse complement.
TTAACATTTTTGCCAATTTCCCATTCTGGGAGTCAGTGGCTTCCAAGAGTCAAATCAACGTCAGCTATGCTTGTTTTGGTTGAATGCGACCGTAAAATATCCCCTGAACTTTCACTTCTTCTGGCTCATCAGCACCTAAGTCAGTATCTGAGGGTTGTTCACTTATGAATGTACCAGCAATTTCGCCACTCTCGCTATCTACTTGAGCTATTCGCAGCTCAATGGTGCCTTCGCCCACATCTGCGCTCTTAACATTGGCAAACTCTTGGCTATCCGCTTGAGATGGCAAAGCAACCGAATTATCATAACCACTAGCCAGACCTCGACCTTTGGGATCTAGGAAAACAGCACCCCGATAAGAGGGGACGTAGAAATCGCCAGCAAAATCGGTGGAAGCATTGATACTTTCCAAACCAGGCTCAGTTGTGGCAATCAATTTTTTAATGGTGAACAGGAATGGCACTTGCTCACCTCCAGGCAACTGAATCGTGATGGGTTGGAAATCTATACCATCCTCTTCAAAAAACTTCAGACTACCATCTTCTTGAAAAACTAAGTCTCCTCGCACTTGAACCAGGCTAGAGGTATAACGGGTCAATAATTTGCCGGGAAGATATTCTGCCTCTTTGCGCTTAGTGCCTTCTTCCTTGACAAAGAAGGTGGTTGGCTGTAAGCACATATCGACAATCTGATAGGACTCTTCTGGGTCTAGAGGAATAGCACCCCGAGTCATTTCTGACAGCTGTGGACAGTTATTCGCTAAACCAGTGTTTCTAATCTGGTCATAGGTGAGTCCTTCGATACTTTCCAAGCTGGCTACATCTGGAGAACAGGACGCTGTAAAAACCCCCAGACATAACGCCAGGAAGGCACAAATCAAAGCACGATACTTCATAGTCAATCTCAATCGTCAATAATCAGATCTAAAAATGTATGTTAGGTTGGTTCTGGAATTGGGTTGCTGGTGCAATAGGAGTTAAACAGCTGCTGCCCTCTAGGCATTGACCAGTATTATCCGCAATTCACACCACACCCATGTTATAAGTCGGGCTACACACAAACTATCGGGAAGCTTGTTATTTGGTTGAACTACTGCCATTTGGGCATAGGGCATGCAAAAATGGCACCGATTCCGTGAGCCTCAGCTGTTCTTTAGAGCATTGTACACGGGAAGAGCCGCCTTTACTGCGACAGTTATTTGATGGAATGGATCGAGATAAAGATTTGGATTCAGAACAATTACACCGTAAATTACTAGAGATTACCGCTGATATTCGTTATTTGGCCAACAATTATCAAGGCGATAACATCGCCCTGTTGGCTATACTCAGGGCTTTAGAGGAAGTCCATGGCGATATTCGAGACGAGTTATTTCAAGCATCATTGCCGGATACTCGCCAGAAACTATATGATTTTCTAAAGGATATTGAAGAAAAAGGTGGTTGGCCCTACATTGAACGGATGAATCTAATCTCTATACTTAATAAGCTGCCTGAGTCAGCCCGATCTAAGCAGGGTATCACTGACGACCACTAGGAAACTGTTTCCCTTGTCCGGGCATGATTGATAGAGATGCACGAACATAGGCAAGACCCCGGAATAAGACGAAGACATTACTATATCTCGCTTACATTTAGGAAAAACCTTCGTTTCTTGATGCAAAGCGCGAGTGGTTTGAATTTACCGTAAGACAGGGTCGCCTTGTCAGCCATGCAGTCGCTCATGGGGGGAACCCCCATGAGCGCGCAAATCACGCTAATCAATAAGTTTTCCCCATGCATCTGCATAGCCTACCAA
>WTKN01000073.1 GCA_011524395.1 Moorena sp. SS36440bin_2 | reverse complement strand
TGCTCCCTGCTCCCTGCTCCCTGCTCCCTGCTCCCTGCTCCCTGCTCCCTACTCCGATCTCCCTAAAAACCACCATACTTTAGACTTCATGCTTTTTCTTTCTAAGCTAATAAAATAACAAAAGAAAAAACAGAAATAATTATGTCCTTAATCTAATAAAATTGCTATTAACTTTATCGAATAATAATCCTGTTTTTGATAAAGGCTTTAAATCCAATCAAAAACACTATTAAGCAATGAAATATCCCGAAAAGACACAAGGCAGTTTTAATGTCCCTAAGGCTTTAAAAACCCCCTTGCCTAAAAAAAAAATAACGCCTAGGATGTAATTGTGATGAGGAAATAACGAACTCACACCAACTAAAAGCAAAGTCTAGGAGATTTACTAACTATGATTACTATTTCTGACCTCAATGTTTCTCAGGAAAGCTGCTTGACTGAACTAAAGGATGCTGAAATGATGGGTGGCATCGTGGGCGGATCATTATTGCCTAGTTTGAAAAACCTATTCCGATTCCCATCTACTGTTCCCACTGGTTTCAGGTTAAGGGCCACTGTAACTAATGGTGACTTTGATTTAGGTTTGCGCTTATTTACCTTTACTGTAGGCTCATTAAGCGGAGAAATCAATCTAGATATTATTTAATTGACTTTTTAAATAATTTATCTTAGTGATCTGTTCTAGGTGAACTGAGACTACTAGGCTCCTTAAGACGTCTGGTAAACATTAAGAGTGAACCACTTTACAGTGGGAGTTTCAGACTAATTTTAAGCAGAGGTATGTAGCTGAGGGGGCGAGATGATAGCTAGGAAGCTAATAGGATAAGCGACCTAGCTATCAGCCCCCTTTTATATAGCAAGTCTCATAGCTATGAAGTACACAATTTATAGCAAGTCTTATACCCATGAGGTACAAATCTCTGGGTTTTAGGGAGCAGTGAGTAGGGAGCAGGGAGCAGTGAAGAGGGAAGAGAGATACTAAAAATTACATAAGGAAGCTATTTTTTTTGAATAATTATATTAACATGATAGAGCGTTTATTTAATTTATGAGGTACAGTTCTAAACCTCAAAGTCCCCCGAGCAATCCCTCGCTCGGGGATTTAGGGGGATCCCTTTGTACCTTATGGGATATAGAATTGCTATAACAACGCTGCCAACGGAACTTCCTTCATCCACGTCTTAGTTGATTAGTTCCGATGTTGTTGACCATAGCGATCCGGGTTGAAGGTCTGCTACTCAGTCGGCGCGATTTTATCCAACTCACTTTCTCCAAGGTCTATCGTCAAATCCTCCATTGTCATCTTCGACTGCAACCACTGGTCAAACAACTCTGACATTATTTGAGTCCGCAACCCTTGATCTAACTGAGGTTGAATAATCTCTTCTACATAAACCAAAATCATGGCATCACCGAGCAAAATCGGTTTCAGTAACTGCGGGGGAGTCGCCGCAAACACAGCAGCGGACACTTCGGGTTTGATAGTCTTGCGCTGCACAATTCCTCGATAGCCCCCAGTGCGCCGTAACTCCTTATCCTGAATGTATTGACGAGCCACATCAAAAAAACTCATTTCCCCTTCCTGGATAGCGTAGTAGAGTTCCATGGCCAAATCCTCATCATCTATGGGCACTTCATACATCACCACCCCGGCATAATCCAACTGGTTTTCATAGAAATAGGGTTCCACTTTATCCCCAAACAGATGCTCCGCCAACTTCCCCGATAGCAAACTGTAGCGAATCATTTCCTGATAATCCTCCAAAGACAAGCCATGGTAGCGCAGCCACTCCCAAGTCTGATCCGAACTCTGGAGGTTATTCAAAATCCGGTAGTTATCCGCCGCCTTCTGCAATTCCTCTTCCGTTGTCTCAATTCCGAAATTTTCTACCGCCAACATGATAATTTTCTGTTTGAGAATCTCTGCCACCAGTGGGCGCATTTTACAGGATAGCTTGAGTTGATTAATCAAATCGGTTTGGGTAATTGTAATAGCTTGAGACATAATTTCCTCCATAATTAGTAATTTGTAATTAGTAATTGAGTGAATAAATAGTCGGACAAAAGTAAAATTAACGGTTGAAATAGGGAGCAGCGATCCATCGCTTGAGAGTTTTTCCCCCCAAAATTGGGGGGCTAGGGGGGCGAAACCATACCCAGAATCAGCAACGCCTTGGGTATGGCTCCCCCCTTTTTTAAGGAGGGCTGGGGGGGATAGAATATCTTGCGGAAAACTGTTAAAACACGTCCTCGGGCTCCAAAATCCCCAAACTGCCCACACTTCCCATACTTCTCACACTTTGATTATGGGTATTCAACCAGACGGGTACATCTCATTTTTACGGTTTGATCCGGTGGTGCGTTACGGGACGGGCTGTCTCAACACTGGGAAAGATTTGGAAAATCAGGGATAGCCCTTCCCTAACGCACCCTACGCCTGTTCCCTGTTCCCGACTTCTGCCGCGAAGTCTTTTGATTATGGGTATTCAACCAGACCTAATATCAGAGTTTTATCCCCCCCTTCTGCAATTGCTTAAACGGATCAAGAATAAAATCAATAACCCGACGCCGTCTAACAATCACTTCAGCAGATGCAGTATCTCCCGGACGCAAAGGAATACAATCATTCCCTGAGGAAACACAATCTTTGTTCAGGGAAATTTTTAAGTTATATACCGCTATCGGACCCTGAGCCGTATCCACTTCTTCAGTAGTGGGAGAAATGCTATGAATTTGCCCTTCTAGCACCCCATAATCTTGATAAGGATAAGCATCAAACTTTAACTTTACTGGTAGCCCAGTTTTTAAGGAACCACTTTCCGATGTTGTCATCTGAGCCTTGAGAATTAAAGAAGAATTCTCTGGGGCAATTTCCGCCATCATCATTCCTGGCTGCACCACTGAACCGGCACCAGAAATCGGTAAATCAAAGACTGTCCCATTTACCGGAGATTTGATCACCCGTTGAGACAACTGAAACTTTAAACCCTCTATCTGACTGTTATTCTGAGCAATATCAGCTTCTAGTCTAGAAATTTCTGACTCCATATTTTTTAAATTTTCTTCAGAGCGCAGTAGAGCTAATTTCCCGGACTTGAGTAAACTCTGATAACTTTTGTTTTGCTCCTGTAGACGCAACTGCGCTTGTTCAATCTCTGCTTCGGTTTCGCGCAATGTTCGCTCATAAGTACTCTCTTGCTCCGTTAACCGTAACTTGGCTTGCTCGAGATCTGATCGGGTTTGTTGATACAACCGTTCCCTCTCGTGAGCCAAATCTTCCCGGTCTACTAACTGAATTTCCGAAACAATACCTTCATTAAATGCATCTCTAAACCGTTCCACCTCCCGCTTAGCATTTTCCACCCGATTCCCCATTAAAGTATAGGCTGTTTTACTATGATTTAGCAATTGTTTCGCCTGATTTAACTGGGCTAATTGTTCGGATTTTTGTAAATTATAGGATTTTTTAACGGCTACTAAGGTTTGTCGCACTTGTTCAACCTGAGCCAACTTCTCTAATTCCTGGTCTTGATTTTGTTGCTCCTGAGTTTGAAGGGCGATCGCTAACTGATTTTTCAGCAATTTTAACTGATTAAGCTGATTTTGTTGACCTTCCAATCGCTTCAGATACTGCTGGATCTCAGTTTGGACTAAATCCGATTCTAGTTCAACTAAATTCTGGCCAGTTTCGACAGATTCTCCTTCCTTAACATAAAGTTTAGCTACAGTGCCTACCACAGGCGCATCTAAGCGAATCGTCTTATCTTGGGGTTCTAGTCTTCCCCTCGCACTACCGGTTTCATCGATTTTAAATAAAATTGTCCAAGGAATAAGGACACTGATAAATATTACCAATACATACAACAATCCTCTAGTCCAAGCTTGGGGTAGACTATCCAGAAGTTCTTTGGTAGCAAAAGACCAATATTCACTGGAATCATCGTTATTAAAATCCTCTACTTTAGGAGACATTAAATCCTGATCAATTTTTTTAGCATCCTGGAGTTTAGTCCCAGTTCGTCCATTTGATGAGTTGGTCATTTTTTTTATTATTTGTCATTTTTTATGTATGGCAAAGGCAACAGGGAACAGCGGATCTGGGAATAGGGAGTAGGGAGTAGGGAGTAGGGAATAGGGAGATCGGATCCAGCATGATCAAACTGTTACTGATCTAACTCCCCATCTCCCCATCTCCCCATCTCCCCACACCTGCCACACTCCCCACACTC
>WTKN01000395.1 GCA_011524395.1 Moorena sp. SS36440bin_2 | reverse complement strand
ATTACTTGATTTTCAGTCTATCAAGTTTTCGGATAATAGTGGGATAGGTTCATGGTGAGCTGTTGTAGGGCATCAGAAATTTCTACCGGTAGTGGGGTTGGCTGATGAAGTTGTCGCGTTGACGTGGCAAGACTAGCAACAGAGGCAGCTGTGTGTTTTTGGATCATGTCTAAGGATTCTGGTGGCTTTAGTCGTTGACCTTGTTTCATGACTTGTTCCAGCAGGGGTTGTTCATGATCTTGGTAGGATTCAGCCATTAATCCTAGCCGGTCTTTGATAACTGTATCTTGGTGAAATTGCCGATAGATTTGCTTGCGTCCTGGATAGGTAACTTTGCTACTGGACTGTTTCATGGTGGGAATGCCATCAATTTCTACTAATTTGTAGACTCCATTGACTGGGTTTCCAGTGACTAGGCGAGTTCCGAGTCCATAACCGTTGATACAAGCACCAGCCTGTTTGAGTCTGGCTATTTCATACTCGTCTAAATCCCCACTGGCAAAAATTGAGACATTGGGTAAATGCGATCGCACTTTTTGGGACAAGGTCACTAAATCCCCAGAATCCAAACGTACTCCAGTCACTTGGATTTCCCCAGCTGCGATTCGTTGAGCCAGACTCTTAGCGGCTGCTACAGTATCGTAGGTATCTATTAATAAGGGAGCATTGGGAAAATACCGATAAAAGGCGGTAAAGGCATCCTGCTCACTTCCAGATACTGCTGTGATCGCCATGACCAAAGCATGAGCCATGGTTCCTTTAGGCTGACATCCTAATTTCAGGGCTGCTAATACATTAGATGTGCCATCCAACCCAGCTGCTATAGCTGCTCGTGCTGCCCACAAGGATGCCTGAGGACTAAAGGCCCGTCGAGTGCCAAACTCTAGTAAGGTAGCCTCAGCTCCTGCCACATCTCTTAGCCGTGCTGCCTTAGTGGCTATCAAGGTCTGATAGTTAATTGTATTGAGTAGGTAAGTTTCTACTATCTGTGCTTGCCACAGAGGAGCATCCACCCGCAACAACGGTTCATTAGCAAACATTGCTGTTCCCTCAGGCACTGCCCAGACATCACCGGTGAAGCTTCCTTCTGCTAAGAGTGACCAAAACTGTTCCGGTGCTCCCTGAAAAATATCTGTCTGTTGTAATGCGTCTAGGGCCTGGGGACTAAAGCGAAACTGTTCCAGGTAGTCGAGCACCTGGGCGAGTCCCATAGCAATCAAGTAACCAAAGCCATTAGGTAAACGTCGGGCAAATAGTTCAAAGGAGGCTGGTTTTTGGGCTAAGCCTTCACCGCTATAACAGGCTGTCATGGTCAGCTGATACAGGTCAGTTAATAAGCTATAGTCCTCAGGTGTAGGTATTAATTCCTGGTGTTTATCATTCATGGTAATACTGTTTAACTAGTAATGTTTAACATAAGGTAAAGGAACTTTAAATAGCTACAGATTTGTTAACAAGCCTCTCAAAATTACCAAACAAATCTTAGGGATTAGTTAAGCTTGAGAAAAGTATTGCAAATATTACCAAACAAATATTACTAATCCTGGCACCGAATCAATAATTCTAGATAAGATTAACTACACCAGACAAAAATGTTTTTCAGTCTGTACTGACAGTTAAGACTCAAGAATTTGAGAACAGCAATTTGAGGACAGCAGGGCAGTACTCACGAACCATCAGAAAAGTAAAGGTTCGCGCTAATTATAGCCACTGCTATTTTCAACTCTAACCTAACTAATTCAGGAGAGCAATTTTATGGGTTTTTACAAACTATTGGAAAGCAGTATTCAATATCTTTCTGAAGCAGTAGCTAGGATTTTTGGTCCTAATGATGACATTTATCCTGCTATTGGTGTTCAACCCTTTAGCGGTGACCCCTTTGAGCAGAAAGAGGCATTTTGGTAAATTCCTCGGTAAATTCTTCGATTTTAGCTAGAATTTGAACGCTAGTTATAGCGGTTCTTGCTGGAATATAAAACACCCTTAAGGGCGCACGGCATGCGCCCTTAAGGGTGTTGTGGGTTGGTGGGATGATTTAAGCTGGGAGCGAACACTGTGATCGAGGTAACGTGGTAATGTCGCGGTTCTCATAACTCCCGCCTCCCGACTCACGACTCACCACTCCCAATAACTCAGGGCTTGCGAGTTGTCTAGCCATTTACCGTGACAAAATTGCTTTCACTTTTGCTTTAAATATTTCAAACTGCTCTGGTGTTGGTTGCACTTGCTGCCAACTTTGCCGTTGCTGTAAAGCTGTTTGCCAATTTTGTACTGAGGGATAGTCAGCTAACGAAACGCCAATCTTGCTCAGAAAATATACCGACAAACCGGCCACAATATCTGCTAAGGTAAATTGCCCTTCTACAAAATAGTTTTGATCGCCCAACTTTTCGTTATAAAACTTCATCACTGTGGCAAGTTTTTGTTGAGCTTGTTCTAATTGTTTTGCTTCTACTTCAATCTCCAAATTATGGCGCATAAATGTTACGATAGCTGGAGCAAGCTCATTGACATTGACCAGTTGTATCATCCTCACTGTAGCAATAGCTTGAGGATCAGTGGGCATAAGAGCAGGAGTTGGATATTTAGCTTCTAAATAATCTAAGATGGCTAAGGATTCGATTACTTTAAATCCATCATTGATTAGGACGGGAACGTGATGAAACGGATTGATTTCAATAAATTCTGGCGTAAATTGATCACCATCTAATTTTATGTCAACAGGCTCAAAGTCAATCTGTTTTTCTAATAAAGCAATCCATACCCGTCGGGCATTGTTGGACATGGGATTATTGTAAAACTTTAACATTGACTCAATTCTCGCTTACTATCAAGGTTTGACTTATTCTTAGTTTAAGATCTACTTTCAAGCACAAACTCATAACCTGAGCTATTTCAAGAGCCCTTCAACCCAAGGTGAGAATTTGACCTAAAAAGAACCCTACTGCTGCACTACCGATAGGAACTGTGAGATTATCAATCCCGAATTTGGAGAAGGCTTCTATGACTGTGGCAAAGAATGCGATCGCAATTGACATCAACCAGGTTTCCCAGATATTACCTTGAACAGTCAAAAGGATTAGGCTACTGACTACATAGCTAGTTACCGCCATGGTCCCAGACCCTTCCCAGCTTTTTTGCATCCCCCAAGCTTGATAGGGATGTTGGCCAAATTTCTGACCAATCAGTCCTGCCAGTCCATCCCCCCATGCCATGACTAAAATACCGATAGCGGCATACTGGAATTGTTGTAATGGCCAAAACCAGGCAACCACCACACCAATACTGACAGCATAGAAGAAAGTGCCTAGGCTTTGGCGGCCAACGCTGTTAATACCAGGCAAAATAGGAATGTAATAGGACAAAAGAGCGATCGCACTAGCGATAACTGAAGCCAGAATACCTACCCAGGCAGGTATTTGTAGCCACCAAGCCACTAAAATCACGTTACCTGTGCCAATGTGAACAATTTTACGGGTCATTTCTGAATTCCTGGCGGTGCGCTGATGTAGGGTTTCCGCCAGCAGTACAATCGCACCGAGACCGACAGCAATCAGTGCAATTTGCAGCCATAGGGTTGGGATTGATTCTATCGAGGGTACAGAATTAAACAAGGATCTGATGGCAGCATACTGTAAGACCTATTTATTACTGTATTAGATTGGGTGACCATTACATGAAACTTTTACTGATTTGGCTAATTCGAGGCTATCGAGCGTTTATTTCCCCCCTATTTCCCCCAGTCTGTCGCTTTCAACCAACCTGTTCCCAGTATGCTATCCAAGCCATTGAGCGGTTTGGTGTCTTTCGGGGCGGTTTGCTAGGCATTCGCCGTATTCTACGGTGTCATCCTCTCTATCCAGGGGGTTATGATCCCGTGCCTGACGTTTATCCTAATCGTAATAAGGATAAATCTAGAAGTGTTGAACAGGGAACAGAGAACAGGGAACAGGGAACAGGGAACAGGGAACAGGGAACAGGGAACAGGGAACAGGGAACTCAGAAGAAGTAGTGGCTCTTGTGGTTTGAGTATGCTGAAAAAACTGAGAACTGCTATAACTTATGAAACCTTATCAGCAAATCCCAATTGTAGAGTGTGGAGAACCCCTCATCCCCATTCCCTTAGAACAATTTGCCGCTCGTACCCCTCACCCCTACCAAAAATTAGGCGCACCTTATGGTAAGGCTTCTCCTTATTATCTGCGCCAGAGTGTGATCGAAGCACTATTTGTGGCTCAAAGCCAACTCCAACAGCAGCATCCAGGTTGGCGCATCGAGATTTTTGATGGCTATCGACCGGTAGAAGTCCAACAATTCATGGTTGACCATACCTTTGCTGAAGTAGCTCAGGCACAACAACTCAACCCAAGCACCCTATCGGAAAAACAAGAGCAAGAGATTTGGGAACAAGTCTATCAATTTTGGGCAGTACCGAGCTCTAACCCTATGACTCCACCCCCTCACAGTACAGGTGGTGCGTTAGATATTACCCTGGTGGATGCCACCGGTGAAACCGTTGATATGGGCTCTCCCATTGATGAAGTCTCACCACGTTCCCATCCGGATTATTACGCTAATCAACAAGACTTGCCTTATCATCACAATCGACAGCTGTTAAAAAATTTAATGTACTCGGCTGGGTTCCGGTGTCATCCTAGAGAGTGGTGGCATTTTTGCCTCGGAGACCAAATGTGGGCTTGGCTGCGGAATCAAGAGGATGCAAGCAATGCCTTTATAGCACGATATGGTGCTGTTGACTGCGAAGCGTGTTGAGTCCTGAGTACTGAGTTGGAGAGTTGGAGAGTGGGGAGCCTCCTAAGTCGGAAGCTTGCTATGTGGGGAGCGTGGTGATAGCTCAGTTGCTGCTAAGATGGTTTAGCAGTGAATTATGGTGGAATTAGTTATGAAGTAGCTCCAAAAATCCTAGAAATACGCCATTGTTTTTTCCCCCTTTTGTCTCTGTTGACCCTCCTGCTATCTGTGCCTGGCATTAAAGCAAAATGATATTAGATATCCTATAAAAACAGTTAAAAAATAACGATTACCTAAGGAAAAATCAGAATTATGATGGCACCTAAGCAAGTATATGTCCTGTTATTTAATGCCCGGACAGAAAACGAGGGAATTCACACTATCCAAATTGACGATAAGCAAACGGTATTGATGTTTGAAGAAGAAGACGATGCTACCCGCTTTGCTTTATTGCTCGAAGCCCAGGATTTCCCAACAGCAACCGTGGAAGCTATCGATCTAGAAGAGATTGAAGAGTTTTGCCAATCGGCTGGTTATGAGTCGGAGTTGGTTACTGAAGGAATGTTGGCCATGCCACCGGAAACAAATCTAGAAAAGACTGATTGGCAACCGGACATCAAGAAAACCGAACAACCAGAAATATCAGAGCTAGACCGCATTCGCCGTCAGTTGGAAAATTTATTGTAAGCTGATAAAAATTTGAGGAATACATTTGAACCGTCCACCAACAGCCGTCAACCCTGGCCCATAGGCCAAGCGTGCGCGTTCAACCTTAAACCTTCAACCCTTCTACCAATGACTAAATAATGCAAAATTTAGAACAACGGGGACATCTACTGACCGAACAGATTAATCCCAATAGTCAGAACCTTGACCAGCTGACATCCCTAGAGTTAGTGGATCTGTTTAATCAAGAAGATACCAAAACCCTAGATGCGATCGCAGCAGCTCGTAGCCAGTTAGCTCAAGCCATTGACTGCACAGCAAAGGCATTGCGTCAAGGAGGATGCCTCTTCTACGTGGGAGCTGGTACCAGTGGACGCTTGGGAGTCCTCGATGCTGCCGAATGTCCCCCCACCTTTTGTACACCCCCAGACCTAGTCCAAGGGATTATTGCTGGAGGAGCAGGGGCATTGGTGCGGAGTTCTGAAGATTTGGAAGACCTACAGGAAGATGGTGCAAAAGCGATCGCCCATCGCCGGGTACATGACCTAGATGTGGTGGTAGGCATTACCGCAGGTGGAACCACACCCTTTGTCCACGGCGCACTCCAAGAGGCACGAGGGCGGGGCGCAACTACGATTGCGATCGCTTGTGTCCCCCCTGAACAGGTCAGTATTGATGCTGATATTGATATTCGGCTGCTAGTTGGTCCGGAAGTCTTAGCTGGCTCTACTCGCCTCAAAGCCGGTACTGTCACGAAAATGGCCTTGAATATCCTTTCCACTGGAGCCATGGTAAAACTTGGCAAAGTCTACGGCAATCGCATGGTAGATGTGGCAGTGACCAACAAGAAACTTCATGACCGAGCCCTGCGCATCCTCAAAGACCTGACCAACCTCAGCCGAGAAGACTGCGCTCACTTACTAGAGCGCAGTGGAAGACAGGTAAAACTAGCGCTACTAATGTACTGGACAGGATTAGACCAGGTAGAAGGAGCCAGCTTCCTACAGCAAAACCAAAGTGATCTCAGGGCCGCTCTCCAAAGTTGGAAAGAAAGTAGTACTCCATCAAAATTGAATTGATAATGTTTAACGGATCAGAGACAACTGTCACTTTGGTGATCATACTCGTTGCCCTCGGTGTTCTAGGTTGGGGCTATAACCGCGCTCGTTCTTACGGCAAGCTAGGAATTTTAGCCTGGTTGCAGTCAGTAGTATTGACAGTGCCCTGGCTATTATTCTTTGGCTTAGTTAGCATGGGAATTTACCTGAATATCGTTGGGATCCTATTTCTGCTAGTCGCTTCCACCGGCCTATACATCTACTTGGGCAGGCTCTTACGTGCAGCAGGTCAAGATGAAGTTTGGCGGGAGCGTGCCACCAAACTGTTCGAGGATCAACAAAAAAGCAAGGATGCCCAAAAGTCTGAGGAGCAAGATGCTGCAGCTTACAACAATTTAACTGCCGTATCCGAAGGTTCGAATACCACCAGGATCGGAGTAGCTACAATTCCTGATGAAGACCTACAAATTATTAAAGGGATTTTTGGGATTGACACGTTCTTTGCTACGGAAACTATAAAATATCAGGAAGGGGCAATTTTTACAGGCAATCTGCGGGGAAACGATGCCGAATTAGTACATTCTCGTTTGTCAGCTAATCTAGAGGAAAAATTAAGCGATCGCTATCGGCTATTTTTAGTCAATAATCCAGAAGGGAAACCAGTTGTCATTATCTTGCCCAGTAGCAATGACCCACGAACCACTACAGTTGCGCAAAAAATATTAGCCCTTGTCCTGGTAATTGCCACATTTTTCACCACTTTAGAAGTATCTGGGCTACTGCTTAACTTTGATTTATTCAGTGAACCTGAACGGTTTCGGGAAGCCTTACCGATGACCATCGGACTTTGGATAGTTCTCATTACCCATGAACTCGGTCACTGGTGGCAAGCCAAAAGTCACAACATTCGCCTCAGCATACCCTTTTTCCTTCCCAGCTTGCAAATCGGCTCATTTGGTGCTATGGTTCGCTTCGAATCCCTATTACCCAATCGAAAAGTATTATTTGATATTTCCATAGCCGGACCAGCCGTAGGTGGTGTAGTGTCTCTAGTGATGCTGATTTCAGGATTAGTCCTTTCTCATCAAGGCAGTGCCTTTCAGGTGCCAGCAGAGTTCTTCCAAGGGTCAATTTTAGTCGGAGGGCTGGCAAAGTTAGTGCTCGGTAGTGCTCTCCAAGAGTCTTTAGTAGATGTTCACCCTCTCACCATTGTTGGTTGGCTAGGTTTAACGATAACAGCCTTGAAACTAATGCCAGCAGGACAACTAGATGGTGGGCGAATTGTCCAAGCTATCTACGGACGCAAAACTGCTCGACTTACTACCATTGCCACCTTAGTAATTTTGGGGATTCTGGCCTTAATCAATCCAGCCAATCCCATAATCTTGTACTGGGGAATCTTAATTTTGTTCTTGCAGCGGAGTTTAGAACGTCCTAGCCTCAATGAAATTACCGAACTTGATGATACTCGAGCATTGTGGGGGTTATTGGCATTATTTTTAATGGTCGCAACTCTGATTCCCATTAATTCAGCTTTGGCAGGAAGGCTGGGAATTGGGGGCTAATTTCAAGAGTTGTTGGCGCACCCGTGGCCAATAGGCCAAGGTTGAACGGTTGAAGGTTTAAGGTTTAAGGTTTAAGGTTGTTAATTTGTTCGCCATAGGTGTTGGGTGTAGGTTAGGTTGAGAGTTAAACGCTTATTGCGGAAAACTTTAACGTTAGTAAATCATACTTAACGATGAGCAAATTTGGTAATAATGGTGAAAAAGCGATGCATCGCTATTCCCTAAAATCCCAAACTTGTTGATCTTAATTAGCGGAACCCGCCAGAAGCCCCACATCTTAATACGAAGTATAAGTGTGGGATGAATGGCGGACAGGGCCTTTTGGTTCAGGAAAACGTGCTATCAAACTTCTTATCAACTCGGATGGAGTCATCCCAGGACGTTCAGCCTCTTGTTGTAACTGCCTTTTTTAAAAATCGGTGATTCTAAATATCAGTTTTTTGTCTTTCGTTTTGGATTGACACTTGGATATACAATTGGCTATTATAGTAACAGGTCGAAAACAGGGAGACAACAAACGATGATAATTGCTTACCAGTACCGATTAAAGCCAACAAAAGAGCAGAAAGCACAGATAGACAATTGGCTATCAATGCTTTGCGCGCAATATAATTATTTGCTGACAGATAGGTTTCGCTGGTATGAGCAAAATCGTTGTTATGTTAATGCTTGCCCACTTGTTTGTCACCTTCCAGAGTTAAGGAATAATCCAAATTATTACAGTCAGAAAAAGAGTTTACCAAACTTAAAGAAGACTCATCCCTGGTACAAAGATATCCATTCCCAGGTGCTTCAGGATGCAGTCAAAAGGGTTAAATTAGCTTTTGATAAATTCATTAAAGGGGATAGCAAAGGTAAGCGGAGTGGCAGACCGAGGTTCAAAAAGACTCACCGTTACCGTACTTTCACTTATCCTCAAATGAAGGAAGGTTGCCTAGAAGACAATCTGATAACCCTTCCAAAAATAGGAAAAGTAAAAGTTGTTTTGCATCGTCCTATCCCTGACGGGTTCAAAATCAAGACGGCTACTATCACTAGAAAATGCGATAAGTATTATCTAGTCTTATCTCTGGAAGACAAAACAGTTCCTGTTCGCGCAGCGTCGGCTTCGCCGAAAGTAAAACCTGACATTAATCCTGACTCAATTATTGGTATTGACGTTGGCCTTAAGGAGTTTTTAACCACTTCAGAAGGGGAAACCATTCAAGTTCCGCAGTATTACCGAAAGGCTCAAAAAAGGTTAAAAGTCATCCAAAAACGGGTGTCTCGGCGGAAGAAAGGAGGGGTTAACCGACTCAAGGCTATCAAGCAACTTGGGAGACAACATAAAAAAGTGGCGGATAAACGGAAAGACTTCCACTTTAAAACCGCCAATTACTTATTGTCAAAATACGACGTAGTCGCTCATGAGAAGTTGAACGTCAAAGGGCTTGCTAAATCCCGATTGGCTAAATCTGTTTTGGATGCTGGGTGGTCAAGCTTTCTGACAATTCTGACAAGCAAAGCCTTAAATGCTGGTTAGAAGTTACCGTAAGATAGTGGAGCCTTATTACAAAAGATTTAACCTTTTATGCATAGCCGAACAACCATAAAGGCTCCACTATCTAAGGTTTCGTCTCCGGCTTGTTGGCAGTTCCAGTAAGCGCCCAAAATACTTCGCAGAATTGCTCCGGTTGTGGAAAGAAAGTCCCTAAAAAGCTCCATGTTCGTTGGCATGATTGTCCCCATTGTGGATGCAATCTTGACCGCGATCACAATGCTGCCATAAATATCAAAAACAGAGCGGCAGGGCAGTCCGTTCTTAAAGCCCAGTGCCTCCGAAGCGATGGCTGGATTGACTGGGAAGCCTACACTGAACCTGTAAGGTCAGTGTAGGAGCTGTCACTTTAAGTATCACTATGGAATCTACTTCCAAAATTAACCAATTCATACTTCTCCGTGAGACCTTAATTAAATTCGCTTACCAGGTATTTCAACAAAGCAAAAGTTTTTTTAGTATTGCTCATATAGTGATTAGAGCCCGCTTGAGAAATATTTTTTTTCCAGAACTCAAAAAAATAAGACAACCACTTTCTAAACAACTCTTACTTGAGTTCGCACAAAGACGAAAAAATCTGGGTGAAGCTGATTGGAAAGATGCGCAAAAGGGCGTGTATCCAGTTGGTACATTATTCTATAATCCTTGGCAGGATTTTTTCCGTTACTATCCAGAAGTTTGGAGAGATATTCCCAAAATTTGGTCAAGGTGGCAACGAAAGGAATATCAAACGTTTTCTCCTGAGATTGAGCTCCAAGGTTATCCGCCCTACTACCTGCAAAATTTTCACTATCAGACAGACGGCTATTTGAGTGATATGTCGGCTAATCTCTACGACTTGCAGGTAGAAATCCTGTTTTATGGTCTAGCAGATAGTATGCGTCGGCGAATCCTTAGTCCAATCAAGCAAGGATTAACTGTCTTTGGTTCTGTACCACCTGACCAAATCAAAGTTTTAGACGTAGCTTGTGGGACGGGACGAACCCTAAAATTTCTTCGCGCTACCCTACCTCAAGCATCCTTATTTGGAGTTGACTTATCCCCCGCTTATCTAAGCAAAGCCAACCAACTACTTTCAGAAAATCCTGAAGAATTGCCTCAACTCGTGCAGGCTAATGCCGAAAAGTTACCTTACCCAGAGAATTATTTTCACGGCATAAGCAGTGTATTTCTCTTCCATGAATTACCACCAGCAGCTCGTCAGCGAGTAAGCGATGCAGCGCGGTCTTGGGGAGCCAGTGCGGTCTTGGGGGTTCCCCCCATGAGCAACTGGCGTGGTTTCCCCCATGAGCGACTGCATCAAGACATTGAAGAATGCTTCCGAGTCACTAAACCAGGGGGAGTATTGACCATCTGTGATTCGATTCAACTAATCGATACTCCTGAATTTGAGGTATCGATGAATAATTTTATTGCTACGTTTCACGAGCCTTATTACAGAAATTACATTACAGATAACTTAGTCGAACGTCTCGAAAAAGCTGGCTTTGAACAGGTCGAAACTGAAAATTACTTTGTTAGTAAATATTGGATTGCCCGCAAGCCGGAAACTATATCTGATTGTTGAACGGGCACTTATGCTTAGAGATTAGTAAAAATAGTTGCTTCGGGATGCTTATGACCCAGACTATACTCCAGAAGTGGGGGAACTTTTCAGACTTGCTTGCCCTTTGTAGGATCTAAAAAAACCCGAAGACTTGCCTGATCACCACTATCGACAGCTGTTAAAAAATTTAATGTACTCGGCTGGGTTCCGGTGTCATCCTAGAGAGTGGTGGCATTTTTGCCTCGGAAACCAAATGGACGTCAGTAGAAATGCTGAAGCATTCGATAGGACTGTTAGTGGATTACCTGAAGTTAGCCGGAGGTGCCGGTGCCACCGAGGCAAATACCTGTCTATCCCTGATTCATCCCGTAATTCAGTAACGCCTTGGAGTTTAGTCATTTCTATGTTGAATTGGAGAAGCAAACATGCTCAATCTGCATAAGAAGTACGAAGTTCAGAATGTTCAACAAAATCGTTCAGAACACGACTCTTTTACCTTGAAAAGGTACGAACAATTCTTCAGTTTTTTTCATAAAGAAGCTGTAAATATTCTTGACGTAGGTTGCAATACCGGTAGAGGTGGATTACGTTTGAAGGAGTTGAACCATAACCTGACATTATTTGGTCTTGATTGTGTACAAGAAAGATTAGATGTTTTGCCTGATTGCTATTCACAAAAAGTCTATGGTCTTTCAACAGACATACCTATGGAAGATAGATTTTTTGATGTAATTACTGCTGGTGAGTTTCTTGAACACCTGTATCCTGCCGATGTAGATCAAACATTATGTGAATTCCAAAGAGTTTTGAAGATTGGCGGAAGACTGTTGCTTACCACTCCAAATCCTAATTACATAAAAAATAAAATCATTGGAATGTCAGTTTACGGTGTCAGCCATTTAACTCAGCATTTTCCAGAAGTTCTGCGATTGAGATTGCAAATGCATGGATTCTCAGGAGTTAAATTATATGGATCAGGTAGGGTATCTCAGTATTTAGGTTGGCATTTTCCGTTGATGTCAATTTATGGTAGCTATCTCGTTGTAGCAAATAAGTACTGAGCAGGCTAAGATTGCCGATCCAAAGGGTGCATCTCACTGTCAGCCATGCAAAGCGCGAGTGGGGGAAACCCTCTCAGGTCGGCCAATCCCTCGCTTTTGCAATTAGGCAAAAATTCCCGCAAAAATTCCCGCGCCCCCGCCCCACACTTCCCACACTTCCCCTTCTTTTTTGCAAATATGAGATGCACCCTCCAACTTTCCCCCTAGTAGCCCTGATTGAGAATCTAGGCAAATTCCGAAAAATCACCCTTCTCGATTTCCAGCACCAAGAGCCAAAATTAAAAATAAATACTGAAAATAAATAGTACCCCGAAGGGTACTGTCAATGTCCGACAGCTATAGAACACTAGAATTATCAGTTGATCAGGTTGTTGAGGAATTGGTGTGAGGGAAACATGGCTAGTAATCAAGAACGTTCTTACGATGTCATTGGCTTTGGTGATGAAGTTCCAGGTATCTTAGCGCTGATCGCAGCTGGTAAAGAGTATCGCCGCCGGACAGGTAAGTATCCACGCATTCTGTTAATGTCCAAAGGCAGTAAACATGAAGGTGTTGGTGGTCATCTGGTCAGGGGAGGTCTGGCCTACCTTGATCGCTGCCAGATTCCTCGTAACCTCCGTAAATCCCTCAAGCTGGACACCTTTGGCTCACCCCCTAGCCTCTACAAAGAATTTTTACAGCGCTCAGGTGTCAACTTAATTGCTCTTGACCCCCGCAAAGCTGATGCCGCCCTCAAGAAAATGATGCAAGAAGCAGGTGTGGCTCTGATCCGGGAAGTCAAGATTGCATCAGTGATTAAAGACGGTCCAAAGCTAGCTGGCATCAAGTTAGCCAGAGGTGAAACCTATTTTGGTAAGCAATTTATCGATTCCACTGTCAATGGAGAATTAGCCCAAGCGGCTGGAGTTAGGAAACTCAAAGGATTTAACACCTTTGGCTTACCCGAATCCGAACTACCAGTCACCCTAGTATTTGAAACTCATGGACTCAGTATTAGAAGACTAAAGCAGGTAGAGTATGCCTATCTCAAACGCTTCACTAATCCTGCTGATCAAGAAGCTCAACGGTGGTTAAAGCAAGCTGCTGGGTCTGATCCTCAGTTTGCTGAACGACTCAGGAAGAATATGAGAGACCCCAGGGGTAATCTGAAAACCATGTGGGTCGGTAAGGATTATATCGACATTCGATCCCCAGCCCTATCCGTAGCTTACCACTCTTTTAGAGGTAAGACCTTCTCTATAGCAAAAAGTGGTGTCATCCTCGATGAAGGCAATGTGGCAATTCTTCCAGGAGGTAGGCTTTCCTGGAATGCCCTCCTCTGTAAGGTCAATGGCACTGAAGCAGAGGAATTAGCTCAAGGAGGTGCTAAACCCTCTGCTAAGATTCTCGAAGAAATGAATTTCGTGGAAACTTGGCTAAAGGGTATCGGAGCGAAAGCCGTTAAGCCAGCATCAGAACTTT
This sequence comes from Moorena sp. SS36440bin_2, assembly GCA_011524395.1. Lineage (GTDB taxonomy): Bacteria > Cyanobacteriota > Cyanobacteriia > Cyanobacteriales > Coleofasciculaceae > Moorena. The sequence continues at coordinate 25,191 of WTKN01000395.1, read as the reverse complement.
ATATCCGCCATGCAGGCAATATTACTGGTGTAGTAGACCCTCTCTATGGATCCCAAATGCTCTTAGGTGGTACACCGAATTGGTCCGCTTTGGGAACCTTTGGCTATCATTTTGATGTGCGCGGGGGTATCGAAGGTCTTGGTAACAGAGCCTCTCAGAACGGGATAAAAAGTGTAAGTTTTAGTAAGCCAATTTTCAACATTGGCATCCAGCATGCCCAAATTAAGACAGTCCCTAATTTAGCCGTTGTCAGTCCTGGTTCTGGGTTTCAAGGGTTTGCTTCCTCCGCTGGTAGAATTGTCGAATTTAATGCTGGTGTTGGTCAGGCATTGGGTATTGCTGCTATTACTGCCCTTCTTTCTGGCAGGAATCTAAGTAATGTATCCAACTCTGAGGTCAGAAAAGTACTTTTAAGCACGAAGCAACTTCCTCGCGTCTATGGATATGCTAATAATAATGAAGCTAAGAAATTGAAGAATTTCGAGTCTTTATTAGTGCTGGTTTGAGATACTTTTGATCAAGTAAATCTTAAGAAAGTAATTATTCGCTGACTATTGCTCGATTTATGTTCTAGGGTTTATCATAGCTATGATAAACCCTAGAACACACTTCTGAGTGGGTAAAAATTCCCCTGCAAGCTTTGTGTGGTAAGGGAATGTTGAATTGTTTAGTTGTGTCTTCGCCAGAGTGTTTTACTCATAAACAGTCTAACAATTCTAACAATTAAGTTAACGTGAGTCTGGTTAATTTCTGATTAAATGAATCTTGAAAACTTATCTTTTTCAGAAAAGACGTTCTTAGTAACAGGTGCAGGAACGGGAATCGGTTCCTCGATTAGCGATCGCCTGATCACCTTAGGGGCAAAAGTTATCCTGCACTGCAATGCCCACATCGACTCAGCCAAAGAACTGGCATCCAAGGCAAAAACTGATTGTTTTGTAATTCAAAAAGACTTATCCCAGCCCCAAGCAGGACAAGAATTAGTGGAGGAAATTCTTAATCTGGGATATGCCATTGATGGTGTTGTCAATAATGCCGCCATCATGACCGAACTCAGCTTGGATGATAATCCCTTACTCTGGGAAGAGAAATGGATCGAAACTTTTCAGGTGAACTTGATTGCTGTTAGTTCCATCACCAGACGGGCAATAGAACACTTTAAGTCCAAGGGAGGAGGAATTATTGTCAATATTTCCAGTCGTGCAGCTCATCGTGGTGATACCCCAGAGTATATACACTATGCAGCCTCCAAAGCAGCACTAAGTAATTTAACTAAAAGTATTGCTCGAAACTTCGCTGCTGATGGCATACTAGCCTATTCTATTTGTCCCGGCTTTGTTGATACGGAAATGGCTGCGGAATTTACCCAAAACTATCCTCTGTCTCAGATATTATCAGGTATTCCCCTACAGCGAATCGCTCAGCCAGAGGAAATTGCTGCCATGGTGGTTTTCCTCTTGTCCGGACAAGTCCCCTCGGCAACTGGAACAAACATTGATATTAATGGAGCTTCATACGTTCGCGCTTAGCGCAGCAGAGAAGTGGTGTTAGATTTTAGGTGTTAGGTTTTAGGTTTTAGGTTTTAGGTAAAACGCTAATTATTCGGATAGCCTAATTTTTCTTCTTCTCCTTTAGTTTTTCTATCAGACTGTTGAGCATTCTTCCTATTTCATCGCTTAACTCTAAAACGGGTTGTAACTCAGAGTTTTGAAGATAAGATAATCTGCCAGTAATTAGCAAATGTGTTTCCAATTCTTTGAGAGAACCATTAGCTATGGAGAGATGGTCAACAACTCACCGCTAAGTCCTTCAGACTATAGCGGGAGCTTGTAAAAAGCTCATAGTTGACCAGACTAAGCTCTAAGCGAGCTACGTTATCTAGCTCATGACACCTACAAATGCGTGCCAGTTTGTAGCAACTGTCGTACAGCTTTAAACAGGTGTAGCGAGTTAAGCCAGTGAGCTGTACCGAACAAAGCTAGATAACATTGTCTAGGCAAACTTTACCCACATTGTGGAGTGTTCAAAGTAATGCGAGTTTTCGTTCTAGATCAAAATAAGAAACCACTGGATCCATGCCACCCGGCACGAGCAAGAGAGCTATTGAACATGGGAAGGGCTAAAGTATTTAAACGGTACCCATTTACAATTGTATTAAAAGACAGGATTTTAGAAAAATCTGTCACTCATTCACATCGTTTAAAGATAGACCCTGGTAGTAAAACAAGCGGGATGGCTATTGTTCAAGAAGAAACAGGACGTGTCACAAGCGCCTTAGAAATATCTCACAGGGGACAACAGATTAAGAATTCTCTAGACTCTCGCAGGGCATTAAGGAGAGGTAGACGCAACCGTAAGACTCGATATCGCAAACCTCGTTTTTTGAACAGAACTGGTAGACAAGGATGGTTACCCCCATCTCTTGAAAGCCGAATTAACAATATTGAGACTTGGGTGAAACGAATTAGAAAAGTCTGTCCGATTAGCGCTATTTCTCAAGAGTTAGTCAGGTTTGATTTGCAGCAAATGCAAAACCCTGAAATTAGCGAGGTTGAATATCAACGCGGTGAGTTATTCGGCTTTGAGGTCAAGGAATACTTGCTTGCCAAATGGAGAAGAAAATGTGTCTACTGCAACGCTGAAAACACCCCATTGGAAATAGAACACATTGTCCCCAAATCAAAAGGAGGTTCTAACAGAGTAAGCAATCTCACCTTAGCTTGTAGACCTTGTAATCAGAAAAAAGGTAACAAATATGTAGAAGAGTTTTTAAGTAAAAAGCCTGAACTATTGAAGAAAATTAAGGGGAAAACCAAGACTTCACTTAAAGACGCGACTGCGGTTAATACTACCCGATGGGAATTGTATAGAAGACTTCAAGAAACCGGGTTACTTGTAGAAGTAGGTTCTGGGGGACTGACCAAATTTAACCGTAAGGTCAGAATGATTGAAAAACACCATTGGACTGATGCTTCTTGTGTTGGTAAATCAACACCTTAGCGGCTACTTATCAGGGGAATAAAACCGCTGTTAATTGCAGCTAAAGGACACGGAACTAGGCAGCGTTGTCGTCAAGAGCAAATATGGTTTTCCGAAAGCTCACGCTCCAAAAGCTAAGTTTTTTCAGGGTTTTCAAACAGGTGATATTGTTAAAGCTGATGTCATCAAAGGTAAGTTTGCTGGTCAATATGTCGGACGTATTGCAATTCGCTTTAGACCTAGCTTTACCCTTCAACTACCAACTCAAAAAATTGTAACCGTCCCAGGCTCCAACGAAGAAATGTGGGTTTCAGTGGCAATTCTGTGGTAAGTTCGGTTTTATGAGTGTAGAGATTAACATCGCAGGGATTCAAATTCCTCAATCAGATTGGGATGCCACCCCAGGGAGTGTAAAAGCGGTGGTAACAGTTTTGAGTGAGCGTTTGGCCTATATAGAAGAGCAACTCAAGCAAAATTCACAAAATTCATCTCGTCCCCCCTCAAGTGACGGTTTTGGTCATCAAGATTTGTCAAACCCTCAGACTCTCAAAAAGAAAAAGAAAAAGAAAAAGTCTAGCAGTGATCCCTCATCCCTGAAAACACCAAAGCTCTATCCCCTCGAAGCCTGTAGCGAAGTTCATTCCCATGTACCAGATATTTGTCAGCATTGTGGAGAGCAGTTGAGCGGCTTAGACGAGCAGCCATTACGTCATCAAATCGTTGATATTCCGCCGCTATCGGCCTATGTGATTGAACATCAACTGCATCAGTTGGAGTGTAGTTGCTGCGGTAGGAAGAACCGTGCAGCACTCCCTGCCGAGGTACCATCAACCGGCTATGGAGACCGATTAGCGGCAGTAGTGGCTTGGTTGAGTGTAGAACATCGCCAAAGTCACCGAATGGTGAAGTCCTTACTTGCTACTTTGTTTAGTGTTGAGCTTTCCCGTGGGAGCATCAATCGTATTCGTCACCAGGTGAGTGAGGCGGTCGCAAGTCCTGTGGAACAAGCTCAGCAGTATGTTCAAGGCCAGGCGTTTGTTCATAGTGATGAAACCAGCTTTAGCCAAGGCAATGGTGATGGACTCAATTCCAGGCACACCAAAGGATGGCTGTGGGTATTAGTTACCCCGTTGGTGATTGTCTTTTCGGTGGTATTGAGTCGCTCTCAAGCAACAGCCAAAGCATTACTCGGAGAAGACTTCAAAGGTATTTTAATCTCAGACCGTTACAGTGCTTACAACTGGTTGGAGGTGATGCATCGTCAAGTATGTTGGGCTCATCTGAAGCGGGATTTGACGGCTATGGCCGAACGCAGTGGTGTGTCGAAACAAATTGGTGAAGCTCTATTGCGTCGAGAACGTAGGTTATTTCGATGGTGGCATCGAGTACGGGATGGCACCATGAGTCGTGAGCAGTTTGTGATGGCGGTGGAGCCATTGAGAATCGGTTTGAAGACCGAGTTAGAAGCTGCTGCAGCAATACCAATTGCCAACAGGGAAAAATCACCCTTGGCCAAAACAGTACGCACAGCCCGAGAGTTATTAAAACTAGAGGCTGCGCTGTGGACTTTTGTCTATGTTCCAGGGGTAGAGCCCACAAATAATGCCGCAGAACGTGCCCTACGCACTGCAGTGATTTGGCGGCGAACCAGCTTTGGTTCCCAATCTCAAGCTGGCAGTGAATTCGTTTCGAGAATTCTTACTGTGGTGACATCCCTCAAAGCACAGCAGAAAAATCCCTTGGATTATCTCACACAGGCAATTCGAGCCCAGCGGTTAGGGCTATCGGCTCCATCCCTATTACCACAAACTCTGATCAACACTCAAATACCTATGGTGGCGTAAGGCCATGGGACGGTTACAAAAAATTGACGTACATCCCAAATACTTGAAAACTATTCACAAGGCTGACGGCTATGAATATCAATCTTGAAAATAAGGATACCCTATCGGGTAGTTTACTAGAAGCGCGGCAATTCCCCTCCCGCTAACCCGTGCCGGGTATAACGGGAGTCCCCTTGCCGCATCTCAGATGGATATAGTCTCCCAAATGCTGTCTCCCTTTGCCCTCAGGGATATTAGCTGGAATCGAAACAGCAGCTCGTTGAATTTGGCTGCTCAGTCCATAAATCTCAGTTTTTGGTAACTTAGAAGTAAGTTTGTAGCATAGTACAACCAAGTCCATTGCCCGATTCCAAACCTTTAAGTCTCGATAACTCTTAACTTCGAGCACCCTGATCACCTTTTTTGTTTAGTCGTTATCTAACACCTCAAACCTAACACCTAATCCCTAAAACCTAAAACCTCAAACCTCAAACCTAACACCTCAAACCTAACACCTAACACCTAACACCTAACACCTAACACCTCAATTGAATTCAGCAACGCCTCAATTGGATTTCTTCCAATCCTCTATATCTGGTGCTTTCACAAACTCAGGAAACATGACCTCAAAACCGCTCTGACGCTTAGAAGCTGGTTCATCACTCATATTTAACAAGGTTTCATAGAAGAAAAACGACACACCAGCAAATCCCCGCAGTCGGACAGCATCCACTTGCCGCTGAATTTGTGATACCGGAACTAAGCGAGTTCTCAGACCACTTAAAATCCCAATTCCTACCGGAATATGACTCCGTGCTCTTTTGAGTTCTGTCTGGTCTAATTCCGAGATGAAAGTGCTGAAATTATCTCGATAAATCTGGACAATTAGTTCCTCTACCAAACCCCGTTGTTCCCAAGTTGCCCAGTCAGCTAAAAAGAATTGGTAAGAAAAACGCTGGGGATTGGGAGATAGGGAAATAATCACATCATTGTTACTGTCTTCAACACTGTCTTTAACTGCTCGAAATAGCTGGGTTAGGAAATCCGTTATTTTGTTGGCTCGCCACCGTACCCATTCCTGATCCTTTGGGTCAGTGGGAGGAGATTTACCTTGGTGTTCTTTTTTGTACAATTCTACTGTGAAGTCATCGTAACCAAAGGTCACTGGCAAGCCAAAGTGGTCATCGAATTGGATACCATCAACATCATAGTTGCTGACAACTTCGATAACTAAATCTTGAATAAATTGCTGTACCTCTGGTTTAAAAGGATTGAGCCAAACAATCTCTTGTAGTCTTTCATCCTCTGGTTCTAATCCTTTAGTAGTTTGAGTCTTGACCCCATCTTTAGTTTGGGTCAGCCAATCTGGGTGGCGTTTGGCTAATTCAGAATAGGAAGGTGCTTTGAAGCCAAATTCAAACCAGGGAATAACTCTCAAACCATTGTCATGTCCCACCTCGACAATCTCTTTGAGAACATCTCGTCCTCCCTGCACCCCCTTTTTTGGGTCAAATAAATCTTTCTCTAACTCCGTGGATATTCGTGCTTCCAGTCCCACTACCCGTTTAGCTACTTGAGACGGATATAGTGTATAACCCCAATTCCACACTGTAGGATATACCGTGTTAAAGTTCAGCTCCTTAAGTTTTTGTAGGCTATCCGTTACTGCTCTATTAGACAACAGTACCTCACTATCAATATTTGTCAGCCATACCCCTCTTAACTCTGCGTCAGTAGAACCAGGAGTTGGTGCCTCAACCTTAGCAATGTATTGATTAGGAATCAATCCAGTGGTTTGGGTAGCTTGGCACAAAAAAGCAGCTACCTCAGCTCGACTAGCTTGTTGGTTAGGTTTCAATTGCTTCACATTAGGGGGATTGACCACAATCTGATTTTCCGTAGCTGCTGCGATCGCATTTTGGGCATAGTTCGGAATTGCCGTAGCATCAGTAAACGCTGTCTTTAAAGTCTCTAGGGAAGGCTTGACCGGTTTATACTTCAATCCACTCGCTAAAGATACTAACGCTTGGACACGAGGGATATTTTGCTTAGGGCGGAAAACTCTACCAGGATAGCCAGCCAAAAATCCCTTTTTATCAGCATTACGAATAGCCTGATTAGCCCAGTAATTAGTTGCTACATCTACAAATTTTTGGTCACTGCGGACTTGAGGAGCATTAGGGAAAGCCTTCAGAAGCAGTGCAGCAAACTCAGCTCTGGTGATCGGAGCATTCGGTTTAAAGGTACCATCTGGGTAACCCCTGATAATATTTTGTTGTGCTAATTTGGTGATACACGGTTGAGCCCAATAATTCTCTGGGACATCCTTAAAGGTGCCACTGGCGTAGGATGGAGAAAGCTGGCATAGAGGAATTATCATCCCGATCACAAATAGCAAAATCCACCAACCCTGACGTTTAATGGTTTGCTGAAAGGAAACCAGTCTATTTACCAAGGCTATAGGCCAGAGTTTGAGTAACGGTTTCATTGGTTGAACAAGCTCCGGGTGAGGGTGTTGGGCTAATCAGGATTTTGATTAACCGCGAAGATGCAAAGAACACGAAGACTAGATTAGCAGAGGTTATGGATTACCAAAAATTTTGGGTAATCGCGCCCCGTTCTTATAGGACGGCTTTTTTTTTGAAACTGTCCTGACGTTTGTCCCTGAATGTGGTACAGTAAAGTATCATCGAAAGAAGTCGAGATTCGTTCGCGTAGCGTGACCTTAGGTCAATGATCATTCTAGAGTTCAAGGCGTACGGCAAAAACTACCAATATTCAGCCATTGATGAGGCTATTCGGACTGTAAGGTTTATCAGGAATAGCTGCCTCAGGCTTTGGCTAGATAACAAAGGAACTGGTAAATACGATCTGAGCAAATACTGCAAAGTCTTAGCAAAACAGTTTCCTTTTGCAAATGAATTGAACTCTACCGCTCGTCAGGCTGCTTCTGAAAGAGCATGGTCATCGATTGCTCGATTCTACGATAATTGTCAAAAGAAAGTACCAGGAAAGAAAGGTTTTCCTAAATTCCAAAAACGTGGCAGGTCAGTTGAGTATAAACAGTCAGGATGGAAGTTATCCCCTGATAGAAAGGCGATCACTTTCACAGATAAAAATGGAATCGGAAAGCTTAAACTCAAAGGTAAATGGGACTTGTGGCGCTTTGACAAAAAGCAAATTAAGAGGGTTCGGATAGTCCGTCGGGCTGATGGCTACTATGTCCAGTTCTGTGTTTCAGTTGATATCAAAGAAGAATTAGACTCAACTGGAAGTACGATCGGATTGGATGTAGGCTTGAAGGAATTCTATACTGACTCCGACGGAAATACCGAGCCAAATCCCAGGTTTTACAGGACGGGAGAAAAGCGACTGAAGTTTTATCAGCGACGAGTATCTCGAAAAAAGAAAGGCTCATTTAACCGCAGGAAAGCTGTTAATAAACTGGGAAGAAAACACCTTAGAATAAGTAGGCAACGTGAGGAACATGCGAAGAGACTCGCACGTTGCGTAATCCGGTCTAACGACTTGGTCGCCTATGAAGATCTAAGAGTCAGGAATCTGGTGAAAAATCATTGTCTAGCTAAGTCTATTAATGATGCAGGTTGGTATCAGTTCAGAAAATGGTTGGAGCATTTTGGTACTAAGTTTGGCAGAGTCACTGTTGCAGTAAACCCTGCCTATACCAGTCAAAACTGCTCCCAGTGTGGCGAGGTAGTGAAAAAGTCCCTATCAACTCGAACCCATGTCTGTAAATGTGGTTGTGAGTTAGATCGCGATCACAACGCCGCAATCAACATTCTGAAAGGAGCCTTGGGTACGGTGGGGCACACCGGAACCTGGATTGACCGTAGGTCACGCTACGCGAACATAGATCCTAACGCTTCGGGAGATCTGACCTCTACTGTTCTTGGTTCCGGCCAGGTTCAGCAAGTCGGGTCGTTGAGCGAAGAATCCCCGCGTCTTTAGACCGGGGAGTGTCAATGTGGTTCCACAGCTCCCCGTAGTGCTGGTAATGGGTCTATCATGCGCTTGGCTCCTGTGCCTTTGTTTTATGCTAAAAAACCAAAAGAAGCGATCGAGAAATCTGGTGATAGTTCACGCACTACTCATGGAGTAGCAAGCGCTGTCGATGCCTGTCGCTACTTGGGGGCGCTGCTAGTGGGAGCAGTTAATGGAGTAAGCAAAGAAGAACTGCTTTCGGAACTCTATTGCCCCATTCCTCAATACTGGCAAGAAAACCCAATGGTTGGGGAAATACACGAAATTGCCACAGGCTCCTTCAAATACCGCCAGCCCCCAGAAATTAAGGGCACAGGTTATGTCGTGAAATCCTTAGAAGCCGCGTTATGGGCCTTTGAGCACAGTAGCTCGTTTCGGCAAGGCTGTCTGTTAGCCGTCAACTTAGGTGATGATGCTGATACCACCGGGGCAGTTTACGGGCAATTGGCAGGAGCATTTTATGGAGAGGAAGGGATACCAGAATCTTGGCGTTACCGATTAGTTAAACGGGAGCTGATTGAGTCCACAGCTAACCAACTATTTGCCCTGGCTCAACGCGCTTAAGTGATATCAAGTAAGTTATATCAATAGTTATAGCGTTTGAAATACTTATACAGTACATTCCATTTCCTTCCGCCCTCCCCCCCTTGCGCCAGCAGTAGGGTGGATTCCCACTTCCGACTCCCGACTCCCGACTCCCGACTGCCATTAACCCCAAAGGCCAAAGTCCCTCAGCCAGAAGCCAACGGACTTTATATTAAATAGAATAGACCTGACCATCAATTAATAATCGGGTAATTCCTTTAGCTTGCAAATAGGAAGAGGTCTTCTGAAGCATCTGAGCATCAGGAACCTTGATGACTCGCTCAGAACGGTTAGAAAAACGCCGTGCCACCCTATGGTTTTCGAATACTGGCAAAGTTGTCTGTTGAACTTCTTCGTCAGGAATTTGTCCAAGGTCGCTAAACTCATTGAGAGGGCGAGCAATTAACTCCGCCGCTCGGCTGACTACCAAATAGCAGGTTTTAGGAAGAGAAGCTTCCGAGAGGGGCAAAATTTCAATGTAAGAACCGCTTTTAGCAAGAGTTGTTCTAATGGATTGGTGAATCTCAGGATCTGGCAAGTCATCTTCCCAATCTTCATCTAGGTCATCTAGGTCATCTAGATCATCTAGATCATCCAAATCCTCTAAATCATCTAAATCCTCTAAATCCTCTAAATCATCATCTTGCTCCAAATCCCCTAAATCTTCGTCCAACAACTCGGTGAATCTCCTAGTTGCTAGTCCCTTATTCTCAGGTAATAATTCACCTTGGTCATCAACAGACTTATCTTCATCTGAACCTGATGTGGTAATATCAAGTTGCAATTGGGTATGTTGTTCCTCTTCCTCCACTGGTGGTTGAGCAGCCACAGAGGAACGCTTACGCCGCCGACGTCCATCAGTAGAGGTTGGAGTCAATAAATCACTGATAGATTCTGCTAATGGTTCATTTTTGAGTACAACTAGTGATGGTTGAGCGGCTGTTTCTACCACAGGCTTAGCGGTTTTGACAGTAGAAGAGGAGAGATTTTCAGCAGTACGATTAGAGCGCTTTTGTTGAATTAGAGCCTCGTATTCTTGCTCCAACAAGTTGCTCTTAAGGATACGGCTAATGGTGGAGTTACTAACTCCATAACGGTCAGCCAGCGTTGAAGTTGTCTCTGCTGTCTGTCGATATAGTTCTAGGATGTCTTGTTTATCGACATCAGATAGTTTTCTTGGACTCATGCTACTTTTTCAGCTCGCCTGCGTGAACCACGACGGGAACGGCTCGATATTTGATATTCCAGGGCAGCCCCTATTGCAAACAATACACCACTGAATACAAAAAAGACTTCTGGTAAACCGCCACTTTGGTAGTTCGGTCTAGTCTCAGCATATTTAAACCACATATCTGCAATGTACAGGCAAAATGTTGCAGCGGCAATCATTTGCCAGGATTGGGAAAAACGTCCACCCCAAAACGCTAACAGTAGGGATGAGGCAATAATCAGCAGAATTACATCGCAACCAATGTAGAGGGTGGTCAATTGGTTTGAATAGGCACTCAGTGACTTGTCAAGTTCAATCGCCCAGCTTGGAGAATTATGATCGTTACTCTGATTAGCCTCAGAGTTGGTTATTTTAGATGACTTTATTGCTGAGATGACAATACCATTATTTTCCTTGACCACAAGTGGTGTGGTCGAGTCAGAAATAGAATACGCAATTGTCAGATCAGGAGATTCAGGAGTGCTTGATTGCAAGGAAGGGGCAAATAAGAGCAAAGCAGCTAAGGCCATCCCCACTATGGCAATCGCTATAATCGTTAACCCTTGCCAAAGTTCTAAGTTTAAGCGCCTGGGAATAACTGCTAAAAACATCCCTACACCCAGACACACATAGGAGGATAAGTAAAATACATCTGCTAGTGATACATCAGGGTTAAGGTTAAAATACAGCTCCCACACACCGAATATCAAGCCACCGATCAAATAGAACAGATTCCCCAGAGCGAGTCCTAGCCATACATTTCGTCCACTGGCAATCTGAGGGCTGCGCCAATTTCTGAAACAGAGAATACTTGCTACTAGGAAAGGTATACATTCTAAAACGTAGGTACTAATCAGGTACCAAAATGGACTCTCTTGCCCAGGGGATGTAATCCCAAACAGCAAAAAGAATAATAGGGAAATAATCGCCCAAGCAATACCACCATAGATGATGGTATTGCTGCTGAGGGCAGATAGATTACCTGATGACCGTTCTGCAGAGCTGCTCATAGGAATTTCACATTTATCACTCACTGGCACCATAAGACTATGGTTAGCCATATAACATATTAATGATTCTAATCGCTTATTTTTAATTGTAGATTATTGCCATATGTATATTATTGCCATAGTTGACCAAGATCAGAGTTGTTAAGCCAGTTGATAAACTGAGTTTGCTCAGCCGCAGGCATATCCTGCAAGATATCGCTAACCCCCTGAGCAAAGTTGGTGTTGCCAAAATAGCCTTTACCTAAGCGATAGAGTTCTTGCAACAAGGTGATAAGATGATGTTCTTCCCAGGTAGGAAAATCCGAGTTGGTAAGGGGGTCGATTTTGAGCAATTGTTGTACAGCTTCGGTCGATTCAACCTCCGGAAATTTTGAATCCATCAAGATCTTGGCGATATCCTTCTGAAACAACCCAGCTTGTCTAGCTCCTAAGAAGTCTTCCACATCCATATACACAGTCTGTAGTAGCAAAATACAGGCTTGAATGTAGGATACCCTAGTGCCCCCAGAGCTGGGTTCACTCCCTAATTGCTCCAGACGGATTTTTCCCCAAACGCTGTAGCGGTCAGGTTCTTCCAACAATACACAAGCTTTTCCCTGATGATCGGTGAGGTCTCGCCAGAAAGCTATGGCTTCCTCTTCCTTAGTGGAACCAAATACACTGAGCAGGCGAAAGGTTTGCCCCTGGTAATTGAGAATTGGGATTTGCTGCTCCCTCTGTGGGTGCTGAATACTAGAGATTTCAACATCCTGCCTTTTCAAAATAAACATGATACTGGCACATGACTCCTGACCCTGTCAGGGGGTGCTGTTGACGAAGTGTTCTAACCCCCTAGTACTCTGTCAATTTAGTTTTGAGGGTTAGGGCAAGGTGGCACGGTGTTAAGTCATACCTAATGCTTAGTAAAAGCATCCGGGAAAGTATAGTTTACCCCTCAATTCAATTTTGACAGAGTACTAGTCACTATCTCCTGATCAGAATCCTTGTGACAGAGTCTGACTAAGTTCTGATCAGTGACACTGACTATTTACCTACCTTAACTCGCGTTCGAGCTAAGTGCCTTGAGTCTTACCGCTAATTGAGACAAGCAATCGATAATTGTGGTGGCTATCCACTTAAGCTGAAGGCTATGCTGAGATCGGGAACGGGAAACTAGGTATTAGGCACACAGAGACTACTACCCGATCACGAGCCAAGCAAAAACAGTTTTTTCTGATGTATGATATAGCTATGCCCTCGTAGCTCAGTGGATAGAGCTAGGGATTTCTAATCCCTCGGCCGTAGGTTCAAATCCTACCGAGGGCGCTTTTTTATAATTGGTTATTGGTCAAAAGTCAATACCATCTGGCTTAATCTGGCTCACAAAATACAAAGGACTAAGGATTAATGACTAATGACTATATGTAAAGTCTAAATGTAAATGTAAATGTAAAGTCATGTTGCGCTCCTCTTAAAAATTATTGAGAAATCCCCCAAACCTGGATGAGACGCATATGCTTAGAAAAATAAAGAAATGTGTCAATAGATGCCATGGATAACTTACAACGATATCGCATTGTCTGCACCCTAAGCTTTGGTGACATTTATGGACAAATTATGGTTTGGTTAATTGTAATTTTCCTGAGTCTCGCCTCAGCCTTAGCTCTTTGGAGTGCTGACCGCCAAATTTACGCTCTGGCAACTGTCGGGCTGATTTTGGTACTATCTCTGCCTTTCCTGCTCTTTGCCTTCGTGACTACATTGTTAAACCATATTGAAATTGCTCAGATGGAAGAGGAGGAAACCACATCAACAGCTGGAGGCAGAGCGCCTAGACAGAAACCTATTGGGGCGACCGGTTGAAGAGAATCCGGACCATCCCCGGCTTTTTCCGCAATCCGGGGAAGGAGAGTTGAGAGCCTCCGTCCTTAAGGAGGGGCGCTTCATAACTTTTTCCGCAATCCTAGACGGTAAATGCCTAGAGGCTAGAACCTAGAGCCTAAAATAGGAATTCGGATTCCATCATACGAGCGAGATGCTAGAACACGATGTCATTATTGTCGGTGGGGGATTAGCTGGATGTCGCGCTGCTTTAGAGATTAAACGCTCTGAGCCTAAGCTGGATGTCGCCCTTGTGGCTAAAACTCACCCAATTCGTTCCCATTCGGTGGCTGCCCAAGGGGGTATGGCAGCTACTCTGAATAATGTTGATGCTGACGATAGCTGGGAAGCCCATGCCTTTGACACGGTTAAAGGGTCTGACTACTTGGCAGACCAGGATGCAGTAGAAATCCTCACCAAAGAGGCTCCAGAAGTGGTCATTGAGCTGGAACACATGGGGGTGCTTTTTTCGCGCTTACCGGATGGTCGGATTGCTCAGAGGGCTTTTGGAGGGCATTCCTATCGCCGCACTTGCTACGCGGCAGATAAGACGGGTCACGCCATTTTGCATGAACTGGTGAACAATCTCCGGCATAACGGTGTAAAACTCTACGATGAGTGGTACGTTATGCAGCTGATTTTGGAAGAGGGTCAGGCAAAAGGGGTGGTTATGTTCCAGCTCGTAGACACAAATGTGGCAGTAGTACGGGCAAAAGCGGTCATGTTTGCTACCGGGGGTTATGGACGGGTATTTAATACGACCTCCAATGACTTTGCCTCCACTGGGGATGGTCTGGGAATGTCAGCTCTGGCTGGGGTGCCTTTGGAAGATATGGAGTTTGTACAGTTTCATCCTACGGGCTTGTATCCGGTGGGAGTTTTGATTTCTGAGGCGGTACGAGGGGAAGGGGCTTATCTGATTAACTCAGAAGGCGATCGCTTTATGAGCGACTACGCCCCCAAACAAATGGAACTGGCACCCCGGGATATTACTTCAAGAGCGATTACCCTAGAACTCAGAGCTGGTCGTGGCATTCATCCTGATGGCAGTGCAGGTGGACCTTTTGTTTACCTTGACCTACGCCACATGGGCAAAGAAAAGATTATGAGTCGGATTCCCTTTTGCTGGGAAGAAGCCCATCGATTGGTTGGTATTGACGCAGTACATCAACCAATGCCAGTACGACCAACTGCCCACTATTCCATGGGGGGAATCCCTGTCAACACCGATGGACAAGTTCATAGTGGAGAAGATGGGTTAATTGAGGGCTTCTTTGCCGCTGGGGAATCAGCCTGTATATCTGTTCATGGGGCAAATCGCCTCGGGAGTAATTCCCTCTTGGAATGTGTGGTTTATGGCAAAAGAACTGGTGCTGCGATCGCAAAATACGTCCAAGACCGGAAGTTACCAGACATTGACGAGCAATCCTACCTCAATGCAGCCCAGGCAAAAATAAAAGCCCTTGTGGAAAAATCTGGCACCTTACGGCTTAACCAGTTGCGTCAAGCCTTCCAAGACTGTATGACCCAATTCTGTGGCGTTTTCCGTAACCAAGCGTCTATGGAAGAGGGATTAAACCAACTGCAACAATTGAAACAACAGTACCAGCAAATTTATTTGGATGACAAAGGCAACTGCTGGAACACGGAAATTATTGAAGCCTTGGAACTGCGCAATTTAATGATAGTCGGAGAAATTATTCTTACCTCTGCCCTGAACCGACGAGAAAGCCGAGGTGCCCATAGCCGGGAGGATTATCCCCAACGGGATGATCCCAATTTTCTCAAACACACCCTAGCCTTTTACTCATCTGCAGGTATTGACCTGCAATATAAACCGGTCCGCATTACCTTGTTTGAACCGAAAGAGCGGAAGTATTGATGATTGCTCCGAGACTGCGTCAGTGGTCGATTTATCTCGATTTATGAGTAAGTGAAGTTACCACACAGAGTGGTAACTCATCACTAATTTTCTGGAGTTTCTGAAGTTTCTGGAGTTTCTGGAGTTTCGGCTGCCAACTGTTTGACTTGGTCTTTGTACTTGGCTGGTGCTAGGGATTCAGCCTGGTCAAACAGGGGTTTAGCCTTTTCATTGTTACCCTGTTCTTTAAAAATCATGGCTTTAGCTAGCACTGGTCTCCAGTCATCTTGGCTGCCTTTGATCGCCTGGTCATATATAGCTGTGGCTTCGTCATAACGCTTCTGATTCGCGTAAACTTGACCTAACAACAACTGCACAGAAATGACATCAATGCTCCCAGGTTTAATCTCATTGACTTGCTGGGAACTTTTTAAGGTGTCTTGCAGCAAACCGATGGCTGCTTCTGGGCGGTTTTCCTGGGTTAGCAAACTAACTAACCCTTGCAGAGCATTCATATCCCCAGGCTTAGCGTTTAATATGTCCCGATAGGCTTGAGCTGCTCCTTCGCGATCGCCAATTTGTTGTTTTACCTGAGCCAGCAAGACTCCATAATCTGTCTGGTCAGTATTGAGTTTGGCTAATTTTTCTAGGGGTTCAATGGTGCCTTTGATGTCTCCCAGCTGCAGCCGTATCTCCAGCAGACCTCTCAAAGCCGTTAAATTTTCTGGTTCTCGCTGCAAGACTAGTTCATAACCCTTGGCTTGAGCTTCTAGTTCTGCTTGCTGCTGGGCAGAAATATTTGGTGTAGCTGTAGGTGTTGCCCCAACAGAGGCGGGATTTTCCTTGAAAATATTCCCTAGCAAAGGAATCATCGAAATACCGATAAAGGCTAGCACAGCTAGTACTAGCACTATTTTGATCCACAGACTGCGCTTTTGAGACACAAAACTTTCTTGAATTCTATTCCCATTATGAAACGATTTGGGGGTTTTCAAGTATCCTCCCATCAATCCCATCCATTAAATAAGCTAGCATTAAGGCTCAGTTAAATCGGCTAGAAACCGCTCAGATTAAAGATTCCATAAACTTTGCGGATCTAACCTTTATCTCACTGCATTCTGTACAGTGGGTAGACTAGTACCAAGTGCGCTCACCCTCCAGTTTTTTGGTGGCAACAGTCCAGAAGAATTGTTTCTGGAAAGGACACCGGAAAGCTGGAACATGTTGACAAGACAATGCTGCCAATGTCAGTCAAAACCACCCATGGGAATGTGTCTCCGCCGCTAGGAGGTTATATGAATTCGTCTGTGAATGGGCTTCCCGACTCAGCTGAGTCGTATGGAATCCAACCACCGGAAGTATCCAGTGTGCAAAACCAGCCCCCAGAAACACCAACTGGTGGCTCTCAAGATACCACCAAATCAGATCCCTTAGCTGAATCTAATGGGACAGTAACTACTCAGGTCTCAACTCAGGTCTCAACTCAGGTCTCAACTCAGCTCTCAACTCAGGTCTCAAGTCAGCTCTCAAGTCAGCTCTCAAGTCAGCTCTCAAGTCAGCTCTCAAGACAGCACCCAATTCCTGCCCCCAGTGAACCTAGGCAATACCGCGCCATCGGTCTGGTCAATGGCAAATATATGCCTTCCGCAGAGCAGTTGACCAGGGGAACACTTGTAGCGGCAGATGGAACCTTGATTGATGCGGTGTTACTCGGTCGGGTCATGAGTTTGGTCAAGAATCACTTAGATCTCAATCAGCCCCACCTCTGGGTTGTCTATCCCCGCATTAGGCAAGCAGACGATAACTTACATGTCCAAATTGTTGGCGTCTGGGAACCAGAAACTCTCGAACCCACAGCTGAAGCTGAAACAACTGACTCGGGAGTTGCTCAGTCCGAAGCAGAAGTGGAGACATCAAATGACTGCTCAGAAGCTGAGGTGGAACCGATTCCTAAGGATGGCTATTTTTCCATTCGTGGCGAGGTGATCTACCATTCGCGGGAGAATGAACAAGTCGTTGTTAAAATTAGGCAATTACCTCGTAAAGAGTCAGATAAGCCTAAGTTTTTCAAGTTAAAGCTTAAGGGTTGCCTCGGAGAAAGGGTCGTTGGTCATTTTTGGGATTTACATGCACAGCTGCAAGCCAATACCCTGGTAATCCAGGAAGGAAATGATATTGGTTTTCTCAACAAAAAAGGACCAAAGAGGAAACCATTTAATAAAAATAAGAAACGTTTTGGTGCTAAAAAGAGTTACCCGAAGCCACGCCCTGCTCGTAAAAAAGATGGCGCGGCCATAGCCACAGCACCCAAACCCCAAACACCAAGACCGAAACCGATCAAGCGTATTGACAAGGGTAGTCAGGGTGATCCCTCTGGAAATTCTGCTTGATGGGAAGTGGAGAATTGCTCGAAGCGTGAGCTACCACGCTTTACTTTAAAGAAGATGGGGGAATGGGGGAATGGGGAAGCACATGGAATATCCCCTACTCCCCTACTCCAGAAGCTATCTATTATCCTGGCAGACTCAGAGGGACTCGCAGGAGTTTATTCAATTTTAATTGATTTTTTGGTTGGCGAGATGGTAGGATTAACAGTCAAGGGTCAACCGTTAACGGTCAACAGTCAACAATAATTGACTGTTTATTATTAAAGTTTTTTAAACCAAGGCTGTCTTAATTTAAAGTTTTAATTAAGGGCTCTACTTGACTAGATTATAAGGAATAATTAAGTTCATAACTACGGATGAATTCGGGGAATAAAGACTAGTATAGTCTTGTTCCGAAGCTCCGTAGTTATGAATTTACCTTTAAATTAATTTGATGTCCTAAGGATTTTGATCAAATCTATAATTTATAGTTATAGATTTGATTCAATAACGCTATTAGTTAGCGTTATTGAATCATTTTGGCTAATATATGGCGAGATAAATTCCATGGATAGGTAAATTTATAAAAATCTTTGATTGATGTCCATGAGCTACCTAACTAAAGGTAGTGTTTTTTGGTGAGAGCCTACGCTATCTATGACTATTTTTCTTACCCTGAGCGTTGTTGTACTAGCTTTAATCAGTTTCATTAGGGAATGGATGCCAGTGGATATCACTGCGATCGCAGTGATGGTATTACTGATGCTTCTCAAGCTAGTCTCCCCAGAACAGGGAATCTCCGGTTTTGGCAACCCTGCGACGATCACTGTGATGGCTATGTTTATCCTCAGTGCTGGGATTGCCCGAACTGGGGCGCTTCAAATCGTGAATGACCTACTGCTGAAGTGGGGAGGCAAGGAGTCAACCCAGCAAATATTTACCATGGGAATGATTGCTGGTCCGATCACGGGTTTCATTAACAATACCGCTGTGGTTGCTGTACTACTTCCTATTGTAGAAGATTGGTGCCGCAAGCAAAGTATTTCCCCTTCTAGGCTTTTGATGCCCTTATCCTTTGTCACTATCTTAGGGGGCATGATCACTACCATTGGCACCTCCACTAATGTCTTGGCTAGTGGTTTGTCTAAACAGTTGGGCTATGGTGATTTCAGCTTGTTTCAATTCACCCAATTGGGGCTAATTACATTTACCGTAGGATTGGCATATTTGGCTCTAGTGGCACCCCGACTTTTGCCCAACCGTAAAGTAGCTAGCAATGGTATTGTCACTCAAGACTATAATCTCAAAGAGTATGTCAGTGAAATTGTAATTACACCAGATTCCAGCCTAGTGGGGCAAACCCTACGTGCCAGTGAAATCCAGCGGAAGTTTGATTTGGACGTTTTGGAACTAATTCGCAATGGTAGCCGTTTTCCCCAACCCCTGGCAGATAAGGTATTGCGACCAGGGGATATTTTGATTGTTAGGTCTGGTCGGGAGTGTCTGCTGAGAGTCAAAGATGAACGAGGGATAGAAATCTTAGCTGATGTTCAATTTGGACAGCAACCTTTGGAAACCGGTCTTACCTCTGGGGAGGAGGGGATTGCTGAGGTGTTGATCCTGGCTAACTCTAATTTAATTGGCTCAACCTTAAAGGATATGCGGTTTCGGCAACGCTATAACGGTACGGTTTTGGCAATTCGACGGGGACAGGAACTGGTCAGAGAAAGACTTGGACGAGTTTCGTTGCACTTTGGTGATGTGCTGTTGGTACAAGGGCCGAGGCAAAGTTTGTTGGGATTGCAAACCAGTCGAGATTTGTTGGTGATTGGACAGCGAGATTTAGAAACCCTACGGCGAGACAAAGCAGGGATTGCGATCGCAATTAGTGTCGGGGTAGTCTTAGCAGCTGCCTTTAATGTGCTACCGATTATGGTGAGTGCCTTGTTGGGAGTGGTGTTGATGGTGATCACTGGTTGTCTCAAACCTGGGGAACTGTACGGAACAGTACGCTGGGATATAATTTTCCTGCTGGCTGGGTTAATTCCTTTGGGGATAGCGATGAAGCAGTCAGGCACAACTGAATGGTTAGCTGAAAATCTAGTAGCACTAGGGGGTAATCTGCCTGGTTATTGGTTGTTAACACTGTTCTATGTGGTTACTGTCCTGATTACAGAGGTGTTGTCTAACAATGCTTCGGTAGTGTTACTGTTACCGATTGCTGTGGAGGTAGCTAAGAGTTTGAGTCTGAATCCTCTAGCGTTTATGTTTACAGTCATGTTTGCAGCATCTAATAGTTTCATGACTCCGATTGGGTATCAGACCAATACCATGGTTTATGGGCCAGGGGGTTACAGGTTTTTGGATTTTGCTAGGGTGGGTGCCCCATTAAGTTTGTTGATGGCGTTGATTATTCCGCCACTAGTGATTGCTCTGTATGGTTTGTCTTGAGTTTTAACGCTATAAAGACGTTTTAAATTGGGTCAGCTATAAATCTATGAGGTGTGACCCCTGGCGATTTAATTATTAATGGTAAGAGCGTACCTAAGGTTTTAGGCAACAGGTAAAAAATAATAGGGAAAATAGAATAGGGAACAGGTAACAAAAATTATCACAATTCCTACACGGATTGCTATAGCGTTTGTCTTTGATATGTAAACCTAGGAAGTCTTTTTTTATTGTAAAATAAAATTATGGATTTCTTTCCCCTCTTGCCTTTTGCCAATAGCCATGCATGCCTTTTTCGGCAAGAAGTATTTTTATAACCCAGATACAAACGTTATATATAGATTTTCTCAATCCAAAAGCAGTAGCCAAGCTTCTGTGTTGAGAAACCAACAGTCAGGAAAACTCATGACTCATACCCAAATCACTGATACCCTCTCGATTGGCGATGGCTACCCACTCACCCTGATTGGTGGTCCGTGTGTGATTGAATCCGAAGACTTTACCTTAAAAATGGCAGAGGAGATCCATAAAGTATGCGATCGCTTAAATATTCCGTTGATCTTCAAGTCTTCTTTTGACAAAGCCAATCGCACTTCCATCAACTCCTTTCGGGGACAAACCCTAGACACAGGTCTAGACATTCTCCAGAAAGTTAAACGAATGGTGGGTGTGCCAGTGCTTACCGATATCCACGAAAGTCACCAAGCTGCAACTGTTGCTGAAGTAGTCGATGTCTTGCAAATCCCAGCTTTTCTGTGCCGCCAAACTGACTTGCTAATCGCTGCGGCTGCTACAGGTAGGGCAATTAATGTCAAAAAAGGTCAGTTTCTTGCCCCTTGGGATATGAAGCATGTGGTCACCAAACTGGAAGCTGGGGGAGCAAAGAATATTTTACTAACAGAGCGAGGTACTAGTTTTGGTTACAATACCCTAGTGGTAGACTTTCGCTCCCTGCCTCAGATGCGCGAGTTAGGTTATCCGGTGGTTTTTGATGCCACTCATAGCGTCCAAATGCCAGGAGGAAAGGGAGATAAATCTGGTGGACAGCGGCACTTTGTTCCCTATTTGGCCAGAGCTGCGGCTGCCGTTGGCATTGATGCTCTGTTCATGGAAATTCATGAAAATCCTGACATCGCCCTTAGTGATGGTCCGAATATGGTGCCATTAGCGGAACTGGAAAATGTCCTCAAGGCAATTCTGAATGTTCGTGCAGCTTTGGACGCTACAATTGGCTAAAATTTGCGGATAAATTTGCGATGAATAACATCCCTGAGACTGAATTACAAGCACGTTTATCCCAGGTGAAACTGCTAGCCCTAGATGTAGATGGAGTCATGACCGATGGTGGACTTTACTATACAGAAAGCGGTGAAGAACTCAGAAAGTTTAATGTCAAAGATGGCATGGGAATCAAGCTACTCCAACAGACTGAAATTGAGGTAGCTGTTATAACTAATAGCAGTTCTAGAGCAACCCGAAATCGAGTCCAAAAGCTAGGAATAAAGTACAGTTTTTTTGCCATTGAAGATAAGTTAGCTGTGCTCAAAGAACTCTGTCAACAGTTGAGTTTATCTCTTTCCCAAGTCGCCTATGTTGGTGATGATATTATTGATTTAGCCGTTCTGAAAGCTGTAGGATGTCCCTTAACTGTTGCTGATGGGATACCAGAAAACCAAGACAGTGCTGTGTATGTTACCAGATTAGCAGGTGGTCAAGGAGCGGTTCGAGAAATATGTGAGCTCTTGATCAAAGCACAGGTTTAAGGGTGATTAATAACTCTGACAAAGTAAAATTATAATCCCTGATATCAATTTAGTTAGTATGTATTGATAGCTAGTAGCCAGATATAATTATTTTAAGAGGTGAACACCTTGAAAACCATTGCTATCATTGAGGATAATTGGAATGGACATCGTCCAACATACCTCAAGGTTTTCACCAAAATGTTGCTTGAGCTTGGTCATCAAGTAATAGCCTTCTGCCCAAAACCATTAGAATTAACTGAATGGGTTACCTTTAACTGCCCTAACTATCAAGAGCAATTCCAGGTTTTTCAATTTCAAAGACCAGAGCCTAGCTCATTTGGTATCAATGGAATTCCCACAGCAATGAATGCATTAAAACGTTGGTACTACGCCAAAGCTACCATTCAGTATGCTTCATCAAAAATTGGTAAAGTACCCGATCTAGTATTTTTTCCCTGGCTTGATAGTTGTTTAGCACCCTACCTACTACACCATATAGTAGACAAGATTTTCCCTTACCCTTGGTCTGGTCTCTATGTTCAACCTCGCCATTTGACGCTTAAACAAACCTTTTGGTCTATCAATAGAAGTCCTCTAAAACCTCATGCTGCGTTAAAGTCATCTAATTGCCCAGCTATTGCTGTTCTTGACGAAGAAATTGCTAAGCAATTACAAAGCACAATCAACGGTAAAACTGTAATTACGTTTCCCGATTTTACCGACGAGTCAGCCCCAGACTTGAATTGGTCAATCGTGAAACAAATTCAAGCCAAAGCGAAAGGTAAAAAAATCATTGCATTACTAGGCATACAATCCCAGTACAAAGGAGTTCTGACACTTTTAGAAGTTGCTCAGCAGATGGTGAAACAAGACTATGTTTTTGTCTTCGCTGGTCAGTTATCAAAACAGAGCTACACTTTCCAGGAGCAAGCAAGACTCCAGACTCTTCTTAATCTCAAATTACCTAACTGCTTTTTTTATTTTCAGCGTATTCCTGATGAAGCAAAATTCAACGCTTTAGTTAATACTTGTCATATCTTATTTGCTGCCTATAATAACTTCCCCCACAGTAGTAATATCCTGACTAAAGCAGCAGTCTTTGAAAAACCTGTGATTGTGAGCAGCAAGTTTTGTATGGCAGAGAGAGTGCGCAAATTTAAATTGGGTTTAACTATCAATGAAGGGGATGTGCTGCAATGTATTTATACTATAGGTCTGCTCTGTAGTCAACTGGATAACTATAACCAAGAAGTGCAACCGGATTTTCATGGTTATAGACGTCTTCATTCTACTGATAAGCTGCTAGAGAAACTTCAGAGGATTTTAACTAGGGTCTGCTGAAAAAGTATTTGGGTAGGGATAGGCAAGAGGCAAGAGCGACTGCATCAAGACGGCAATAGTTCCGGAGTGCTCATCCGTGCAAGAGAAGCAGTGATTTTGATCATTTGTGCTTATGTTTTGAGCAAAATCAAGCTTAATCCTTGCACTTATTGGAAAAACAAAGGCTTGAAACCCTGATCTAGCAAGCCTCCTACTTTTATTCAGCAAGCCCTAAGTATATGCGCTGGGGGAACAGCGGTCAGGGATCAGCCGTCAACCATTCCTGTAGCCCATTAGCTGAACGCGCACCCGTGGGCGTAGCGCTAATCGCTGATAACTCCCTAGATCTTGGTAGTGATCGGGTCATACTGTCATCGGGTCATGCCTTGATCATTTCGTATATTTTAAAAAATCAATCCTACCCTGAGCGATCGCATACCTTTGATGTTAGGATTTGACTCGTAACCGTAAATTATACGGATATAAGCAAAGATACAGGGAATTGTATCTTTGTGAGGAGTGTTAAAAAAAAGGAATAAGAGGCTTGTGGTAGATTCTAAACGATTGTCTGGGCAGTTGTTCAACTTAACGGGAACTAAACTCCTATATATTCTATCAATCGGCTTAACTCTGGGTGCATTAATTCTGGATGGGACAGCAGCTCGGTCCCTGATCGCAGGTAACTCCATCACTATACCCCTGTTGATCTGTGCTCTGATCACTACTGGGATTGGATATCGAGCAGTCCCCTTTCTACAAGCACTCAAAATGGGTCAGATTATTCGTCAAGAGGGTCCCCAATCCCATTTACACAAAGCGGGTACCCCCACCATGGGTGGCATATTTTTTGTGCCGGTAGCGGTGGTGATTGCCCTGGTGTGGTCAGGATTATTCCTCCAACAGCAGGATTTTATCCCAGTCCTAGCGGTATCCCTAGCCACCCTTGGCTATCTGTTAATTGGCTGGGTGGACGATTGGCAAGTAGTCCAACGCCGCTCTAATAAAGGGATGTCCCCGAGAATGAAACTGGCCTTACAAATTGTGGTCAGTTTACTGTTTTGTCTATGGTTATCACAAACCCAGCCAGCCAGTATTACTAATATCACCTTACCCTTGGGGATCGTCTTACCCTTGGGATTCTTGTTTTGGCCGGTGGGTATATTTGTGCTATTAGCACAAAGTAATGCTACTAATCTTACCGATGGAGTAGATGGACTAGCTGCAGGAACCTGTGCGATCGCATTTTTAGGACTAGCTGCTCTGATTGCTCCGACCTCCCCTGGTTTAATGGTCTTCTGTGCTTGTATGAGTGGCAGTTGCCTGGGTTTTATTGCCCACAACCGCAATCCCGCCAAAGTCTTCATGGGGGATACCGGTTCTTTAGCCCTAGGAGGATCCCTAGCAGCAGTAGGACTTTTGACTGGGAACCTCTGGGGTTTATTTATAATTAGCGGTATTTTCTTCCTAGAAGCCGTCTCAGTGATTGCTCAAGTTAGTTACTATAAAGCCACCAAAGATTCCAATGGGGTGGGTAAACGTTTATTAAAAATGTCACCGTTCCACAATCATCTGGAACTTTCTGGCTGGTCAGAGACCCAGATAGTGGCGGTATTTTATTTAGTTAATGGGCTTCTGGTCTTGTTGTGTTTGGGGTGAATTCTCAAATCGGTCGGCAGCGGTGCGACCCCGCCCTTTTTCAAAGCTAAGGGTGAACGGGCACTCCCTGGGAGTCGTCAGAAGCGCAACATGGGGATATGACGAAATCCCTAAACACAAAAAACCTATCCCTGTGAGATTCCCCAAATTAGTTTAGTTAAAGACATTGTCTTGATGTAGTTGCTCATCGGCAACCGTGGCATCAAGGCATTATTTTTGCTAGAGGTCTACTGATTCATATAGCGTTTATAGGACTCATGAGGTACACAAAATTGTTTGACTATTGGCTCTTGCCTTCCCCTCCTGGGAGGGGTTAGGGGTGGGTT
>WTKN01000001.1:35581-39046 GCA_011524395.1 Moorena sp. SS36440bin_2 | reverse complement strand
TGCTTACGCGCCTCCTCTATTATGTCCTAACTATCCCTTTCTTTGCTATAGATAACTTATCAGGGCAGGGATTGATGGGTTTTGGTTAATAGGATCAATAGGTAATTGACATCTCCACAATTCTTAATGAAATCCCAACAATTAACTCTGTTTAGTTAATTGTTATTAACCCTAGGCATAAGGATTCAGCCGTCAGCTATCAGCCCTTGGCTGATAGCTGACGGCTGAACGCGCACGCGTGCGGGTAGCGCTAATCGCTGTTCGCTGACCTAGACATTTGTCGAGAGACTAAAACTTACCATTGCTAGCAGCAACAGAAGTACCATTGCTCAAATATTGCTCCGGCTCTACGTCAAGCTCTACTTGGTCTTGGGAATCTTGAGCGTTACTTCCAAAAAGGGTCTTTCTTATCCAACGAACTAAGTTATCGACATAGGTAAATAATACTGGCACCACCACCAAGGTTAGGAGAGTAGAAGTGGTAAATCCTCCAATCACGGCAATAGCCATCGGACTACGAACTTCACCGTCGGCTCCCCATTCCAAGGCAATGGGAATCATGCCAGCAATGGTAGAGACGGAAGTCATCAAAATCGGTCGCAAGCGAGTCACTCCAGCTTGAATAACGGCTTTAAACTGGGATGTCCCTTCTTTATGATTGGCTAAGGCAAAGTCTACCAACAGAATGGCATTTTTGGTCACCAATCCCATTAGTAATACTATTCCGATTAGGGCATACAGTCCCAATTCCTTCTGGGCTACCAACAGTCCCATTAAGGCACCACCGATGGATAGGGGTAAAGCGACCAAAATCCCAAAGGGATAGAGAAAACTGTTGTACAACAGCACTAGAATGGCATAAATTGAGAGCACTGCTAGCCCTAAGGCGCTCACAAACCGACTGAATATGTCTTGCTGAATCTTGGCATCCCCAGCGGGTTCCTCAGAAACTCCAGGGGGTAGGGGATTCATGGCAGGTAGGGATTTAACTTTTGCGATCGCATCTCCTAGGGAAATCCCTTGCAAGTTGCCTCCCAAAGATACCTGACGAGCACGATTAAAGCGCTTAATCTCGGCAGGTCCACTCCCTAAACGGATATCAGCTACGGCAGTGATCGGTACTAAAGTACCATTTCGACTGGGAACCCGCAGATTTTTGAGGGTTTCGATGTCATCCCTCGATGCTGGGTCGAGTTGGACACGAATTGGAATTTGTCGGTCAGGTAGGTCAAATTTAGCCAGATTTGAATCAAGACCTCCAATTAACGCTAAAGAGGCCGTCCGTGCGATCGATTGAACAGACACTCCTAAATCTGCAGCACGGGCAGGGTTAGGTACAATCACAATTTCTGGTTTAACTAGACTTTCACTAGAGGTAACTTCCACTAAACCAGGAATTTGACGCATCTGTTTTTCTAGGGCTTGGGCGGTTTGGGACAGCAGTTCACCATTCTCACTCTTGAGAATAATTGATAAATCCTGGCTAGAGCCTCCACCCCCTTGACTACGGAAACTAACCCTAGCACCAGCTATTTTCTGAAAAGCCTGACGCATTTGCTGCTTAAATTCTTTTTGAGAGATTTCCCGTTGCTCTTTGGGTAATAGTTTGACGTATACGGTACCATAATTTACACCATCATCTCCAGCCCTGGCCAGAACATTTTCCACAGCTGGGTTTGACTGCAACAACCGATTCGTTTGTTGAACGACGTCTATGGTTTCATTTAGTTGAGACCCCGGTGGCAGATCAATCAATATCGTACTGACTCCAGTATCCCCATTACTAAACAAACCCTTGGGAATAAACTGTACAAGCTGCAAGCTAGCGATGAAAAAAGCTACAGCTATTAACATCGTGGTAATCCGGTGCTTTAACGCCCAGGTTAATAGACTTCGATAAGGTTGTATAGGTCGCCTCTGATCGGTTGCAGGTTGAAGGTTGTCAACCTTCAATGCTTTTGATTTTGGTTTGAGCAAATAAGCACTCAGCATCGGTGTCATTGTTGTAGCTACCAGGGTTGAAAACATAGTAGATACCGCAACGGTTACTCCAAAAGGTTGGAAGAATTGACCAGGGATACCCCCCATGAAGGCTACAGGAATAAATACCGCGACAATAGTGGCTGTTGTAGCTACTACAGCTAAACCGATTTCTCGCGCCCCATCCCAAGCTGCTTTAAAGGGTTTCTTACCCATATCCAAGTGCTGGTCGATATTTTCAATCATGCAAATGGCATCATCGACCAAGTTCCCCACTGCTAGGGCTAAACCCAGTAGGGTCAGACTGTTTAGGGTATAGTTTAGGGCTTTCATCACCAAAAAGGTGGGAATAATTGATAAAGGTAGGGCTATTGCTGTAATTAGAGTTACCCGCCAATTTCTCAGAAATATTCCCACGGTGAGTACGGTCAGTAGTGAACCGATAATTAGGGAATCAATGGTTGCTTGGTAAGACTCACGGATGGAATCAGCACGGGTGAAGATTAAGCGTAGTTCGATATCATCTGGCAGGGTAGTTTTTAGTTGTTCAACAGCCTTGCGAACCCCTTCTTCCACGGATACCAAACTGCTACCAGTGCTGCGCAGTACAGAAAAGGCTACCACTGAGTCCCCATTTAGATAGGCAGCTTTCCTAAGATCACCAAAGCCGTCTGTCACCTCTCCCAAACTGGAAAGGGTAACATTTGCACCATCTGGGAGTACAATACGGTAGTTTTTCAACTCTTCGAGAGTCTTAGCACTTCCCAGAGTCCGGACATTCTGTTCAGCGCCGCCGATGTTACCGCGACCACCGGGTAAGTTGACATTAAAAGTCCGAATTTGGTCATTAACTTGAGTAGCAGTGATACCAAAGGCTTGTAATCTAGCCGGGTCAAGGTCAACTCGAATTTCCCGCTCAACTCCTCCGAGTCGATCAATTTGGGCAACTCCCGGTACATTCACCAGATCACGGCTAATTTTCCGGTCAACTAGGTCAGTCAACTCCTCCACCGAGCGTTTGTCAGAAGCTACCGCATAGGTCATCACTGAACCCCCGGCAAATTTTAACCGTTTGACGATAGGTTCGTTGATATCTAGGGGCAAACTTTGGCGAATTTGAGCTACTGCATTGCTTACATCATTCGTTGCTTGATTGCTATCAGTTCCGAGTACAAAATTGATAATCGTGCTGGATCTGCCATCAGTAACAGTGGAGCGGATTCGGTCAATGTTTCCAAGGCTAGCAACAGCATCTTCAACTTTTTTGGTTACCTGGAATTCCAGTTCTGCTGGTCCTGCCCCTGGCTGGGTAACAGTAACCATAACCGATGGAACATCAATATTAGGAAGCCGATCAATTCCCAACTGGTTAAAGGAGAATAGACCGACTATTCCTAAAACCAGAAACATCACAAGAGTAGCAACCGGATTTTTAATTGACCAAGAGGAGACGTGGAAAGACATCTTATTAATCGGTTGAAGGTT
>WTKN01000001.1:21642-35481 GCA_011524395.1 Moorena sp. SS36440bin_2 | reverse complement strand
AATCCGTTGAAGGTTGAAGGTTAATCCGTTGAAGGTTGAAGGTTAATCCGTTGAAGGTTGAAGGTTAATCCGTTGAATGCGCACGCGTGGGCTTAAGGCCTACGGTTATTGGCCCAACATGCAACTAGTAGTAACCGCGTCACTTTCAACGGTTAATCAACATCGAACCTGTAACCTGCTAACTTTCAACCCTTAATGAAGCTGTAACCGCTTCACTTTCAAGGCTTCTATGGAGTTTCTAAAACTTGGACGGGATCTCCGTCTTTGAGGAAAGCAGCACCTTTGACTACAATGCGATCGCTTGGGGCTAAACCACTCTTGATTTCTACTTGCCCATCACGGAGCAGTTCTCCCATTACCACTGGTTGTGCTTTAACGGTGTTATCTGCTTTGAGTCGGTAAACAATGGCGCTAGTGTCGGCTTGGGGCAATACCGCTTTGGATGGTATAGTTAAACCGGTAGTTGCTGAAGTGGTGATGGAGCCTCGTAAAAACATCCCTGGTAGCAAGCTCCCGGAATTGGGTAAATCTACTTTTACCAGAGCTTGACGAGACTGCTGATCAACTATCGGGTCAATTTCTCGTACTGTTCCAGAAAGCTTCAGGCGGCTATCTCCTTTAGAAGATATTTCTACTGGTTGCCCAATCCGAATTTGGGACAGTTGGGTTTCGGGTACCCTTAATAACAGTTCCAAACGCCCATTTTCGATAATGGTAAAGAGTGTTTCTGACGAAGAGGTAATATCACCGACACGGGCATTTCTAGTGGCTACTTTGCCACTGACTGGTGCCACCACTTGGGTATCCTTTAGTTGCGCCATCACTAACTGGACTTGTGCCTTCTCTCTAGCCAGTTGAGCTTGGGCTTGAGCAATTACTTCTGGACGGGAACCAGCTAATCTTTGCTGGAGCTGCTGTTGCGCTTCTACTACAGCGGCTTCTAACTGGGCAATTTCTGGGGAGTTGGTGTTTCGTGCTTGCTCAAGGCGTTGTTGGGCTTCAGATAAATTCGCTTGAGCACTGAAATATTGACTTTCCACCTCATTATAGCGGTCTTGGGAGATGGCTCCTTCGGCAATCAATTTTTTCTGGCTCTCGAAGCGACGTTTAGCTAGACTCAACTGTGCTTCAGCCGATGCCACTCGGGCTTTAGCTTGGTCAATTTGTCTAGGGATACTGGCTCTAGCTTGGTCTAGACGAGCTCTAGCTTGGTCTAGACGAGCTCTAGCTTGGGCCTTTTCTTCTGAGCGTGTCCCTGCTTTGAGTTCTGCTAAACGGGCTTCAGCTTGGGCAACTGCTGCCTGAGCTTGAGCTAACTGTGCCTGAAGCACAGCATTATCTAGCCTTACCATTACTTGTCCGGCCTTGACAAATGCCCCTTCTCTAACCAGTACCTGTTTAATCTGTAAACCCGTTGCTTGGGACTTGACCCTAATCTCCTCAAAAGCAGCAACACTACCAATAGCATCTAGGGTACGGTTAACTGTGGTGGTTTTTACGTCTGCCACCGTAACAGTTTGAGCAGGTACAGCAGAGGGTGCAGCCGCAGGGGTTTCAGCAGAGGGTGCAGCCGCAGGGGTTTCAGCAGAGGGGACAGCCGCAGGGGTTTCAGCAGAGGGGACAGCCGCAGGGGTTTCAGCAGAGGGGACAGGGGAATCGGTTTTTTGAACCTTTGGTGCTGTCCCGATCAATCGCATTCCTAGGAAGGTCAGCATAATCCCTATACCCATGGCCATCACTAAAGTACCTGCTCCTGATGAAAAGGAGCTTTGGGATTCACTAGTCTTGGATCTGGGTAATGATGAGGCTGAATTATCCTCTTGGTGTAATGGTTGCTGATCGGGCTGAGTGATAGTGCTAGAGCCATTCAGCTGAGATCTCTGTTGCTGATCTGGCTCAGTGATAGTGCCAGAGCCATTCAGCTGAGATCTCTGTTCATCTAAAGTGTTTCGGCTCATGGTTATTCCCCTCTTACTGGTAGTGTTGGGTGATTTTTTTAAAGAAAGATTATTTTTAATGGTTTTTCCTTAATATAACTTAAAAATTATTAACTTAAAAGTTATTAGGATCTGAGCTAAAACTGTCTATCCATGTTTTTTCGTAAATCAAATAAGAGGTATAATTATTATTTTTATGGTAATTAGTCACAGATTTAGCACTCCCCGACATCCATTGACGGATGCAGCGATGTCTTGGGGGAAAGCACAGGGTAAACAGTGGTGCAGACGCAGGTTTCGCACACAGACCTGAAACCACTGGCACTTGATCAGGGCAGGGCACAGAAAAAAGCAGATACACAGAAAGCTCATAGAATGGGATCCTTCTAACGAGGAGCTAAGGGATGCGGGAGCATTGAGCCGCTACGGGAACGCAAAACCTCCAAGTCCCTTGAGTCAACAAACCCGGTAATAGAGTAAATCTACTAAGAGATTGATACCTCAAGGTTTACATAGCCTTTTTATCTGGGTGGTAAACACACAAATTGCCGAAAAAGGCAATAGGCAAGAGATGATCAGTTTTATTGGACAGTAAAAAAAAGACCATACAGGTTTACATCTCAAACACAAACGCGCTTATTTTCAGACTAATGGGCAGATCAGACTACATTGTCAAGCGTGTTTGTTTCTTAGGTGCGCTTTCCGCTCTTTGTGCCCTTGACCCATTAAGAATTAAATTTGCGCTTTGGTGCGCGCCTTTAGGCAAAGCCCAAGGCGGGGCGCGAACGGGCGCGCACCTTTTGTTGCCAAGGCGCTTATTCAGTTTTTGTGTGATATTTTACTCTGTTTGCTGACTGTTCAAAGTCTAGTATTAGTTATACTATATACTTTCTAAAAAGATCTAGTCATGGGTGGAAGTAGTGATAAATTTCCTTAGATAAATGCAAACCAATGCCTGGTACTTCAGCAAGCTGTTTAACCGATGCGTTACGAATATAATCAATAGAGTTAAAGTGAGCCAATAACTGTTTTTGCCGCTGAAATCCCAATCCAGGAATCTCATCTAAACGGGAACGATGTAACTGAGTAGTTCTTTGTTTGCGATGAAAGTTTACCGCAAAGCGATGAGCCTCATCTCTGACCCTGCGCAAAAGTTGCACTGCTGGTTGCTCGGGATCAGTGTTTAAGGGTAATGGCTCCTCTGGTAAAAATAGTTCTTCGTACTGTTTAGCTAAGCTTACCACAGGCACTTCTTCTTGTAAATTTAGCTCTTGCAATACTGCTACAACTGCTGACAGTTGTCCTTTTCCCCCATCAATCATTACCAAATCAGGCCAATCTTTTCTGAGTCTTGAGTGTTGATTGTTGAGTGTTGATTCTTCAGTTTGGGTTGTTGAGTTTGGGTTGTTGAGTTTTGAGTGTTTAGTGTTGCTTGTTGAGTGTTGATTATCTGCTAGTTCTGGTTCGAGTTGACTTTTTTTGAAGCGACGGCGAATCACCTCAGCAAGGCTAGCAAAATCATCGGAGTGACCGATAGTAATATTAGGATTTTTGATCTTGTAGTGACGGTAGTGCTGCTTGGCTGGTGTACCATCTAGAAAGACTACCTGAGAAGCCACTGCATTGCTGCCCTGGATGTGGGAAATGTCATACCCTTCTATGCGCCGTGGTAAATCCGGTAAATCGAGAATGTTAGCTAAATCCTCCATGGCTTTGGTGTTGCGGTCAACCAATCGCTGGGTGCGTTCCAGTTCATAGTTAGCATTGCGCTTGACCATTTCAATCAGTTCAGCTTTGGTTTGCCGTTGGGGGTTGAGTATAGTCACATTTCGACCTTTGCGCACGGTCAAATAGTCAGCCAACATCTCTCTATCGGGTAACGGGTGTTGCACCAAAATTTCTGTAGGGATTTCCACAGCATCAGCAGTTTGGTAATGCTCTTCTAAAACCCGTTGTAAAATTGCTCCGAGTTCTATTGGACCATTCCCTTGAGGGGCTACATCGGCAAAAAATCCCAAGCGCCCGACTAAGTGACCAGCACGGATCTGAAATAGTTGGATGCAAGCATGTTTGGCATCAGCAGCTAGTGCGATCGCATCTCGTGATACAGTATCGTCAGGTAAGGCTACTTTTTGGTCTGTACTCAGGGACTTAAGTCCAGTAATCTGATCCCTAATCCGGGCTGCTAGCTCAAAGTTAAGGGATTCTGCTGCTTGTTCCATATTGGCTGTCAGCATCTCAATCAGTTCCCCAGTACGCCCCTGAAAAACCATAGCGATTTCCTGGATGGTTTGACGGTACTCTTCCGGTGTGATTAGTTTTTGACACACACCAGGACAACGACCTAAATCATAGTTAAGACAAGGACGGTCTTTAAACAGAGGTTTAGGCCGTTGCCGGATGGAGAAAACCTGTTTAACCAGCGCTAAAGTATTGCGCAATAACTTGACATCGACGTAGGGACCATAGTATTTATCCTGTTTATTACCCATGCGTCGCTTACGGGTAATAAAGATACGGGGGTAATCCTCTGACCAAGTGATGGCAACATAGGGATATTTCTTATCATCCTTGAGTAGTACATTGTAGTAAGGTTGGTGCTGCTTAATCAGATTGGCTTCCAAAGCTAGGGCTTCCGCTTCGGTATCGGTTACGATGAATTCAATATCAGTAACCTGTCCCACCATCATTGCAATGCGAGGACTGAGGGGTTGGGAGTCACGGAAATAGGAACGGACTCGGGTACGCAATTTTCGGGATTTGCCGATATAGAGAATACTAGCGCTATGGTTGCGCATCAAATAAACCCCTGGTTCCAGGGGAATGTCTTTCAATCGGCTTTCCAAGGCTTCTGGATCTTGGATTAATGGTTTAGAACTCATAGCGTGAATGGTCTGTGGTCAACTGTTGGTTGTTACTTACCGTGATCACCACTAGGCTTTCTTCTGTTCCGCTAGCCGATTTGAGATCACATCCAAAAATTTATCCACATTAAATGGCTTAAGAATATAGTCATGAATGCCTAGTTCTCTGATCTTCTGAATATTGCTGCGATCTGCACTAGCCGTAAGAAACATAAAAGGAATTTCGGCTGTAGCTGGATCTTGACGTAGTGCCTCCAATACCCCATATCCATCTAGTTCAGGCATCATTACATCGCACAGAATTAAATCTGGTGGTTCTTGTTGAACCAACTGTACACCTTCAACACCATTTTCAGCACCCTGAGCTTCAAACCCTTCGATTTCAAGGAGTTCGATCAGATTTTCTCGAATAAAAATCTCGTCCTCAATTACCAAGATTTTATTCATTATTATCCTGTTGAACCTAACTGTGAAAATTTAAATCTTATCAGAACCTTAGAATAAAATCCAATTATAAGGCATAGTTGGTGCATTAGCCCAATGGCATATTATTGGGGGTAGCCCAAGTTTCATTGACAGCCACATTAATATGAAACGATATGTTAGTGTACTCCAGTTGTTCTGGAGTACTTCGCTCACTGCTGAACTGGAATATCGGTTAAATTTTGCGATCGCTACCTTGAGCAGCCTAGGAAACCTAGCTGGTAGCCTATTCGGTCTATTCTTATTTTACCGGACTGGCTACACCTTTTCAGGCTGGAATTGGGAAGAAGCCCTGGTCATACTAGGGATGTTCACGTTACTACAGGGGTTTTCTGGCACATTCCTGATTCCCAATCTCAACCGGATTGTGGATCACGTCCAGCAAGGGACCCTTGATTTTATACTACTCAAGCCCATTAGTTCTCAGTTCTGGCTGTCTTGGCGAAGTGTCAGCCCTTGGGGGTTACCAGACTTAATCTTCTCAATTATAGTAATAGGCTACGCTGGTACACGCTTAAACTTAGATATCGGCAACTATTTGTTGAGTGTAGTGCCACTATGTTTTGGGTTGACTACCCTCTATAGCCTCTGGTTTATGCTGGGAGCAACAAGCATTTGGTTTGTCAAAATCTATAATGTTACCGCTGTTCTGCGCAGTATTTTAGAAGCTGGTCGATATCCGATGGTAGCTTATCCGTCTAGCTATCGGTTTTTCTTTACCTTTGTAGTCCCAGTAGCGTTCCTGACTACAGTACCAGCAGAAGTAATGTTGAATCGGAGTGATACCTTTTGGGTCGTAGGTTCCGGTCTTCTAGCCCTAGGATTACTGTTGTTTTCTAGTATCTTTTGGCAGTTTGCCCTGCGTTTTTATACCAGTGCTTCTAGTTAGTAGGTATGCTTTCCGTGATGGCGAGAAATCCTGAGCAATCACGGAAAGCACCTCTTGATGGGCAATAATCCAGCTAATCGGTGGATCATTGCATAAATTCTTGGTGCCAGATAGCAAAAGTTAGCAACGACCAAAGTTGGCGGCTGTTAGCAGGTTTGTAGTCTTGTATCAAGTTACAAACTTCTGGTTTAAAAATACCTGTTTCAGGCAATGTTTTAATTGACGCGCAAACATCTTCCCAGATATAATCTTTTATCCAAGATCCAAAAGGCGATCGCCAACCATACTTTTTCCGGTTTTTTACTACTTTTGGCAATAAATCTGAAAACGTTTCTCTGAGCAGTTGCTTATCTTTTCGCCAACCTACTTTCCTGGAAAAGGGAATAGACATGGCATATTCAACAAATTGGTAATCTAAAAAAGGAGTCAGGGATTCAAAACCTGCTGGCGTACTTGTTTTATATGTCTTGATGCGATTTGATTCTTCAATATCCAACTTCAAATCCATGTAGAGCAGGGCATCGTGGTTGCTAGTAATGTGATTGTTGGAGAGCAAACTTTTTAATAGTTCCTGATATATCGAGTTTATGACTCCGGTATCTGTACCGTATTCTCCCTGTAAGAGCTGATTAAATTCTCCCTTGCCGTAGGTAAACCAAGTACTTAATCTTTCTACAGTTAAGGGTGCTAAGTCTACTCTTCTAAAAGCTGTAGGATTAAAGTGATCTTTCACTGGCCATTTGTTTCTGTTGGCATAGGCTAAGTTGCGCAACCACTTAGGTGATTTTTGCAAGAGGCTAATCTGCATATCTAATAGATGGCGCGGCTCACCTCCCAAGATGGCATCACTGCCATCTCCAGTCATTACTACTGCAATTCCTTGCTCCTTAAGCCATTCAGCCAGCAAGACCATGGTGACGTTAATCTGGTTACCATGAGGCTCGCCATAATTTATTACACAACGCCGCAGTGTGCCGATTAAATCTTCTCTGCCAGAGATCATCAGCTGACTATGTTTAGTCCCAAAATGGGCACTCACTGCTTTAGCAACATCAGCATCAGAGTTACACTGATTCGGATTTGTGTTCCAGATTTCAGCATCAACAGAACCAATTTCAAAGGCTGTAGAAAAGGTGTGAACTGGTTCTTTTGAGAGTTTGCTCATCATCCCCACAACCAGGGTAGAGTCTAAACCACCACTCAGAAGTGCTGCGGGAGAAAAATCACTGTTGCGATCTAAGCGACGCTTTACCGCCAACTCAAACCGCGAGCGAAGATTGTCTCTAATTTCTGCTTCTGGCGTATTCTGCAATGTTGCGATTTGCTTGAGTTGCCAATAGCAATGTAGCTGCGGTGTTTTTCCGGCTTCAATGATTAAACTATGGGCAGGTTGTAGCTTTTTTACCCCCTTAACTAGGCTCATCGGAGAAGGAATGTATCCAAAAACCAGGTAGGATTGCAACCCTTGAGGGTCTACAGCTTTGGAAACAATAGGGTGTTCTAGGATTGCCTTGAGTTCTGAAGCAAAAATAAAAGTAGAGTGTACTTCATCGAAGAAGTAATATAGTGGTTGCTCCCCAAATCTGTCTCTCGCTAACCACAGCTTTCCAACAGAGCGGTCCCAAATAGCAAAAGCAAAGGTACCATTGAGCTTATGAACAACCTCTGTTCCCCAAGCTTCGTATCCCTTCAGTAACACTTCAGTTTCACGATTAGATTGGACATGAAACCCCAATGTTTCTAACTCGTCTCTGAGTTCTCGGCAGTTGAGAATTGTACCACTGAAGACAACGACACTTGTATGGTTAGAGTTCCACATTGGCTTATAGCTATCAGCCCTTAAGTCTCTCGTGATTAGGGGAACATAACCTAGAGCCACTCCATCCTCTGGTTTAATGTCTAAATAATTGTCATCAGAACCACTATAGGCAATTGCATTACGCATGCGCAGAAGCAAGTTCCGATCAAGATGCTTATCTGTAGCTGTGAAAATGCCTACTATACTACCCATTAATGCTGGATACCTCGAACAAAACAAATTGGGATCGCGAAGCGTGGCCTACGGCCAATCACCCTCTAGTAGCTCAACAAGTAACTCAACCACTAATTAGAGGACTTATGACTATAGTTCCCGTAACCCTTGACAAAATTACTATTTTGGTATCCAAAGGCAAAATGGTGCTTTTTAAAGGTGATCGCACAATCATGTCACCCCCTCAGGTTTGGGGCAGGTGCGGGAATATGGGGAGATGAGGGAGATTTTGATTAAGGATGATTATTCAGCAGATGATATGAGGAGTCAGAATAATTGATCTGCCAATAATTTTGAAGAGAAATTGGCTTGGGAATCCACCCAACGCAAACCAATCTAAATCTAAATTAGTAGATTTTAAAATTGTCTATTTCGTGCTGTTATAGCAATGGCGGTAATGGTGTTTATAAACTCAAATTACCTTCGCGTAGCGTGAGATTTTAGCAAAAAAAAAATCTAGGGCAATAAATTTTGCTTTACTCAACTATTTTTTTATTAGTTGCTAAGGCAAAGCATCGGGTCTAGTATCTAATAAAATAAAAAAAAATCATGGTCACCCAAATGCTTTGCCATTCAATCAGTAATAAGGTTATTTAGTACTTTTTAGTTTAATGAGGTACACAGTTTTTTTCCCTGTTCCCTATTCCCTGTTACCTAAAAGCAGGAAATATGTACCTCACAAAACTTAAAATCACTATACTACCTTTATGAACTCAATCCCATCCAATCGGTGTGGAAAAACTCACCCCTGGGTTTATCCAGCCGCTCGTAGGTATGAGCACCAAAGTAGTCGCGCTGGGCTTGGGTCAGGTTTTGGGGTAAGCGATCGCGTCGGTAACTGTCGAAATAATCT
The DNA here is from genome assembly GCA_011524395.1 of Moorena sp. SS36440bin_2. Taxonomy (GTDB): domain Bacteria; phylum Cyanobacteriota; class Cyanobacteriia; order Cyanobacteriales; family Coleofasciculaceae; genus Moorena. Next base: position 26,423 of record WTKN01000001.1, on the reverse strand, counting down.
AGGGATGCACTAAAAGCAGGAACTGGAATCCCTAATTTGTTTGATACCGCTAGCACTTCTCGCCAACCATCCTGACGATCCAAAATTGTTTGCTTAAACTCAGGAGCTAACAAGAGATTGGGGAGTTGGGGATTTTGGTTGAAGGCATTCTTAATCTTATCCAAGAAGCCAGCTCGAATGATACAACCTCCTTTCCAAATCCGGGCAACTTCACTTAAGTTCAGATTATAGTTAAACTCTTCCGATGCCCGACTCAAGAGTGCCATCCCCTGAGCATAGGAACACATCTTAGAGCAATAGAGAGCATCCCGGACTTTGGTAATAAATGCTTTGACATCGCCATCATACTTGCCCACAGGACCAGTGATTTCCTTAGCTGCTGCTACCCGCTGATCCTTGAAAGAGGACATGACACGAGCATTGACTGCAGCGTAGATAGTAGGAATTGACACCCCTAGTTCTAGGGAACTAACTACAGTCCACCGTCCAGTGCCCTTTTGTCCAGCAGCATCAAGAATCATCTCCACTAATGGCCCATTCGTTTCTGGATCAATGTATTTGAAGATATCCGCTGTAATTTCAATTAAAAAGGAATTTAGCTCATCAGTAGTGTTCCATTCAGCAAACACTTCATGTAGCTGCTTGTGATCTAGTCCCAAGGCATTTTTCAGTACATCGTAGGCTTCAGCAATTAGTTGCATGTCGCCATACTCAATGCCATTGTGTGCCATCTTAACGTAGTGACCAGCACCACCAGGACCAATGTAGGTCACACAGGGACCATCATCAACCTGAGCGGCAATTTTGACCAAAATTGGTTCTAAATCCTTGTATGCCGATGAAGTACCACCAGGCATTAAACTCGGACCATTGAGCGCTCCTTCTTCACCACCACTGACGCCCATGCCAACAAATCCCAATCCTGTGGCTTCTAAATCCTTGGTCCGCCGCTCGGTATCTTGGTACAGAGAATTGCCACCATCAATGATCATATCTCCTGGCTCTAGGAGAGGTTTGAGTTGTTCAATAACTGCATCAACTGGCTTCCCTGCTTTCACCATCACTAGGATTTTGCGGGGTCGCTCTAGAGCTTGAACAAACTCTTCCAAGGAATAAGCGGCTTTCACATCCTTGCCCTGAGCTCGCTCAGCCATAAATTTCTCGGTTTTGGCAGCAGTCCGGTTGTATACTGCGATTGGGAAACCACGACTTTCTACATTAAGCGCGAGGTTTTCCCCCATTACAGCCAAACCAATTACCCCAAAGGTCCGTTGTGTCATAAAAATCTCCGCCAGTGTTGCTGTAGTAGTTGTCTAGGGTGGATTCACTCCCAGGTTAGCCCGATATTTTGGGTTCTTCCCTAAAGAAGAGATTAAGAGTTTTGGTAGTAATACCATTAAGAAATGCTACATTCAGATATGCGGAAATTCCTGATTGATACCGATACCGCTTCCGATGATGCCGTTGCACTCCTGATGGCACATCGTTGGCCAGATGTCCAGGTTGAAGCTATCACTATAGTTAGTGGAAATGTACCTGTGGAACAGGGAGCAAAAAATGCCCTGTATACCCTCCAGATGTGTGGCGCATCCACCCCTGTCTACCTTGGCTGCCCTAAACCGATGCTCCGCCCATGCCACTATGCTCACTGGTTCCATGGTGAAGATGGTATGGGGAACATGCACTACCCTGATCCCCAGGCTAAACCCCAGCTAGCTCATGGTGTGGATGTCATTATTGATACTATTAAGAGCAATCCCGGGGAAATTACCTTAGTTACCTTAGGACCACTGACTAATATTGCGATCGCATTACTCCGTGCGCCAGAAATAGCCTCCCTAGTCCAGCGTTGCGTGATCATGGGTGGAGCCGCTAATGTTGTGGGCAACGTCACTCCAGCTGCGGAATATAACATTTGGGTAGATCCAGATGCCGCTAAAATTGTCTTTCACAGTGCCATGCCCATGTCGATGGTCGGTTGGGAATTAAGCCGTGGTGAAGCAGCATTGCTCCCCGCTGAGATCGCACAAATCAAAAACTTAGGCACAGACATAGCACGTTTTGCTGTAGACTGCAATACTAGCGCCTTAGAAGCCAGTGTTAAGATTCAAGATTCCCCTGGCTTAACCCTTGCTGATCCTGTTGCCATGGGAGTGGCTCTCGACCCAGCGATCATAACCAGACAAGGTAAATACTACGTGGAGGTAGAAACAGTAAGCGAACTCACCCGTGGTCAAACTGTAGTGGATGAGCTGGGAGTACTTAACCAAACACCAAACATGACTGTGATCTGGTCTATCGACGCACCCCGATGGAAAGAAAATTTATACCGTTGCTTGGGATAATTGTTAATTGCTCTGCTGTACTGGTTTGGCTAAATAAACAGTCTGTAATAGGGAACAGCGGATCTGGGAATAGGGAACAGCGGATCTGGGAACAGGGAACAGGGAACAGCGAACAAGTAATAGCGATACACATAATTGTTTATCTGTTGCAAAAGTTATAAATTATAGTCTATAAAGTGAATAGTTAATAGGGATTTTAAGTGATAAAAATAAATATTACGATCACCGATTATTTATGATTAATTAAATTTAAATTAAGATATACAATCATTTACCTAAAATAATCACTATACTAATAATTTTAATTAAAAAAAAAGCTTTGTAGCATTACAAAATTTATTTAAATAAACTAACTTATTAATCAATATTTTTTAAATTGTTATATTGTCTGTCTTGTAAAATGTAGTTTAATTTTAACAAAATATATATCTTAGAGTATATATAGATAGATTTTGCCTCTTGCCTTTTGCCTTTTGCCTTTTGCCTTTTGCCTTTTGCCTTTTGCCTTTTGCTGAAATTAGTGTATTTACAACCCAGATAAAAACCCTATACTTATGTCCCGTGCTAAAGCCCTAAAATACTACATAATAATCCGTCTTCTCCTAGCGCCCATGATGCTATGGACCATTACCACCCTAGTATTTCTTCTGCTCAGAGCTACCCCAGGAGATCCGGTAGATGCTGTATTAGGGAATCGTGCTCCAGATAGCGTTAAGGAAGAATACCGACAACAATTAGGATTAGCAGACCCGTTGTGGTTGCAATATATTCGCTACATAGGATCCTTACTACGTTTAGACCTAGGTACCTCAATCACCAGCCAAGGTCAAAAAGTCTGGGAGATTATTCAACAACATTTCCCCGCCACTGTAGAACTATCAGTATGCGGCATGGCCATAGCATTCTTAGTTGGTATAGGAGTCGGTACTTTGGCTGCATCCCGTAGCGGAACAGTTTGGGATGTGGGGGGTAGATTATTTGGCATCATTACTTACTCCATCCCTCTGTTTTGGATGGGGATGGTGGTGCAGTTAATTTTCTGTGTTCAGCTGGGTTGGTTTCCCATCGGTACTCGCTATCCCATTAGCCAAGCAACACCAGAAGGATTTACTGGTCTTTATACAATAGATAGTCTCCTCAGTGGTAATTTAGTTCAGTTTTTCACTGCTATCTATTATTTAGCGTTACCCAGTATTACCTTAGGGCTGCTGTTAAGTGGCATCTTTGAACGGATTGTGCGGGTAAACTTGAAGCAAACTCTCAAGGCTGATTATGTAGAAGCGGCCAGAGCTAGAGGTATTCACGAAAGGCGGATTGTTTTTGCCCATGCTCTGAAAAATGCCATGATTCCAGTGATTACAGTGCTCGGGTTGACCTTAGCGGCTTTGTTAGGTGGAGCAGTGTTGACAGAAGTGACGTTCTCTTGGCCAGGGTTAGGGAATCGGTTATATGAGGCAATTTCTGGGCGGGATTACCCGACGGTGCAAGGGATTATGGTATTCTTCGCCACTATTGTGGTAATCGCGAGTATTGCCATTGATATTGTTAATGCTTTGATTGACCCCCGTATTCGGTACTAATCCCAATTCTTTAAAGTAGGAGTACTCAAATCCCACACTATACTGGGTAAAGTGAGTGTGGTGAAGCTTACATGAGTGATTAAGTGATAGATAATCTGTATATGAGGCAACATTTTGCTTCATGATGAGTAAAGAAGCACGTAAGGAGTACTCCGAAAATGCTGGCATACCTCTTGGCGTTGGTTATAGCTCTTGGTAGCTCTGTCTTTTACCTAGCTGCCTTCTTTTTACCAGAGGTGCATCGTAAATATGACTTTATCTGGAGTGGAGTGGGATTATTCTACGCTCTAGTGTTATGGATTTGTGCTGGACGCATTACTGGTGGCGTCTTAATCGGTCAAATTGCGGGTGTATCGTTGGTAGGCTGGTTGGGTTGGCAAACCTTGACCTTGCGACGAGCTCTGATACCGATTGACCAACAAACCCCTATCCCAAGTCAAGCTGAATTTATCGCCAAGATTCAAGAAATACTCCCACTTGAGTCATTAAAAGGGCTACTACCTAAAGTAACTGGCTTTATTGGCAATCTTTTGGGCAAACGCCAAAAGATTGCCCAAACTCCTGCTGAAGTGGCAGATACTACCATGGCCTCGCCCACCGAGGAAACTAATCCCAAAACTGCCCAACCAAGCTCTTCAGCCGATGAAGCAACTACGGTAGAATCCACTACCCAAGCAGCGGTATTAGAAAAAGAAGACACTAAAACCTCAGATGAGGCTGAAACGACTCCCCCTAAAATAGAAACCCCCCAACCAGTAGCAGTGACTAAGGAAGAGTCACCCCCCCCAGAGCCGGAGTCAACTCAGGAGCCAGAGCAGAAACCAGAAGCGATCGCACCAGAAGCGATCGCACCAGA
>WTKN01000001.1:0-21542 GCA_011524395.1 Moorena sp. SS36440bin_2 | reverse complement strand
GAAGCGATCGCACCAGAAGCGATCGCACCAGAAGCAAAAGCCCCAACTCCTCCTAATCCCAAGGCGGGGAAAAAATCTCAGGAGCCAGAGCAGAAACCAGAAGCGATCGCACCAGAAGCGATCGCACCAGAAGCAAAAGCCCCAACTCCTCCTATTCCCAAGCCGGGGAAAAAATCTCAGGAGCCAGAGCAGAAACCAGAAGCGATGGTATCAGAAGCGATCGCACCAGAAGCAAAAGCCCCAACTCCTCCTAATCCCAAGGTGGAAAAAAAACCTAGCGCAACACAAAATCCGCCACCAGCTCCAGCTCCGAAAAAACCGATTCCTAAACAATCCGACAATCCTTCCAAGGAAAGTTGAAGGAAAGTTGAAGGTTGGCGAGATGGTTGCCCATAATAAGACGGGTATGTATATATAGATATATATCCTGTGTTGACCGTTGATTGTTTAATTTTGCCTGTAACGACGAGCGCAGTAAACACTCAGCGGTTAGCAGGTTAACTTGGTTTATAGCAATCTAATCAACTGCTAATCAACTGATCTACTAGAATTTTGGCTTCAAACCTGTGACAGCATCCAAAAGCTATAAAGATACGGTCAATCTGCCCAAAACTGAGTTTAATATGCGGGCAAACGCTATCAAGCGAGAACCAGAACTCCAAAAGTTTTGGGCAGAGCAAACTATTTACGAGCGCCTGTCACAAAATAATCCTGGCGAGATTTTCGTGTTGCATGATGGCCCTCCCTACGCCAACGGCTCTCTGCACATGGGTCACGCCCTTAATAAAGTACTCAAAGACATCATTAATAAATACCAACTGCTGCAAGGTCGCAAAGTGCGCTATGTGCCTGGTTGGGACTGTCATGGCTTGCCCATTGAGCTGAAAGTCTTGCAAGCTATGAAGCTAGAGGATCGTCAAAAGCTCACTCCAATCAAACTCCGCTGGAAAGCGAAGAAATTTGCCCTGAAAACAGTAGAGCAACAAAGCAAAGGTTTCCAGCGGTATGGGGTATGGGGAGACTGGGAAAATCCTTACCTGACTCTAAACCCAAAGTACGAAGCGGCTCAAATTGGGGTCTTTGGTCAAATGGTCTTGAAGGGCTACATCTACAGAGGCCTGAAGCCAGTTCACTGGAGTCCCAGTTCTAAAACAGCCCTAGCGGAAGCGGAGTTGGAATATCCCGAAGGTCACACCTCCCCAAGTATCTATGCTGCTTTCCCAATGACTAAGGCAGCGCCAGGGATAAAGGAAATCCTAGACCCATTTTTGCCAAATCTTGGTGTGGCGATCTGGACGACTACTCCCTGGACAATCCCTGGTAATTTGGCAGTAGCGGTTAATCCAGAACTGACCTATGCGGTAGTGGAAGGCGGTTCCCAAACTAACCAATCCCAATTCCTATTAGTAGCAGCGGATTTGGTAGAAAGACTATCAGCTACTTTAGAAACTCCACTTACGGTCAAAACGACTGTTAAGGGTGAGGCGTTGGAAAATTGTACTTACCAACATCCCCTATTTGAGCGGGAAAGCAAAATTGTGATTGGTGGGGATTACATCACCACGGAATCGGGTACAGGTTTAGTTCACACGGCTCCTGGTCATGGTCAAGAAGACTATGGTGTCGGTCAGCGTTATGGCTTACCTATCCTTTCGCCAGTAGATGCGGATGGTAAGTTTACCGCAGAGGCGGGACAGTTTGCTGGGTTGAATGTGCTTAAGGATGCCAATCCAGCCATCATTGAGGCACTGAACACAGCTGGGTCATTGCTGAAAGAGGTGCCCTATGTTCATAAGTATCCTTACGATTGGCGCACTAAAAAGCCAACTATATTTAGAGCCACAGAACAATGGTTTGCTTCAGTAGAGGGATTCCGGGATGAAGCAATAAATGCGATCGCATCCGTAAAATGGATCCCTGCCCAAGGACAAAACCGGATTACCCCAATGGTGGCGGATCGTTCCGATTGGTGCATTTCCCGCCAACGGAGCTGGGGTGTACCAATTCCGGTATTCTACGACGAAGAAACTAACGAACCCCTGCTTAATGAAGAAACCATTGCTTATGTCCAAGCAATTATTGCTGAGAAAGGTTCCGATGCCTGGTGGGAACTATCCGTAGAGGAATTGTTACCAGAATCCTATCGTAATAATGGTAAAACCTACCGCAAGGGTAACGATACCATGGATGTCTGGTTTGACTCCGGGTCCTCTTGGGCAGCTGTGGCTGAGCAACGGGAAGAATTACGCTATCCGGTAGATATATACTTGGAAGGCTCAGACCAACACCGGGGTTGGTTCCAGTCCAGCTTACTCACCAGTGTAGCCAGCAATGGCTATGCCCCCTACAAAACTGTTTTAACCCACGGCTTTGTACTAGATGACCAAGGGCGCAAGATGAGTAAGTCTATAGGGAATATCTTGGAACCAGCTATAATCATCGAGGGTGGTAAAAACCAGAAAAAAGAACCCCCCTACGGCGCTGATGTGCTGCGATTGTGGGTATCTTCTGTAGACTATTCCTCAGATGTCCCCATCTCTCAGAGTATTCTCAAGCAGCTAGCCGATGTCTATCGCAAAATTCGCAATACATCCCGTTTCCTACTAGGCAACCTTCATGACTTTGACCCAGCGAAGCATAGGGTGCCTGTTCAGGAATTACCGGAATTAGACCGCTACATGCTGCACCGGATAACAGAGGTATTTGAAGATGTCACTGATGCCTTTGAGAGTTATCAATTCTTCCGCTTCTTCCAGAGCGTGCAGAACTTCTGTGTAGTAGACCTGTCTAACTTCTATCTGGATATTGCCAAGGATCGACTCTATATCAGTGCTCCCAACTCACCACGGCGGCGCAGTTGTCAGACAGTGCTACAAATAGCACTAGAAAATTTAGCTAAAGCGATCGCACCTGTACTCTGCCACATGGCAGAAGATATCTGGCAATACCTACCTTACCAGAAATCCCATGAATCCGTGTTTGAGTCAGGTTGGGTAAAATTAGACGAGCAATGGAAAAACCCTGAACTAGCGCTGTCTTGGTCAACCTTGCGCACCATCCGCACAGAAGTAAATAAAGTACTCGAAAAAGCCAGAGCCGAAAAGATGATTGGCTCATCTCTAGATGCTAAGGTCTTGCTTTATGTTAAAGATAAACAATTAAAGCAGCGCCTGGAAGCCATGAATCCTTCCGATAGCCTGAGTGGAAATCAAGTGGATGAATTGCGCTATCTCCTGTTAGCCTCTCAAGTAGAATTAGTAGATTCCCTAGAAGCCATACAAATAGCCGCCTATAGCGCTGAGTCAGAAACTATAGCCCTAGGGGTAGTCAATGCAGAAGGCTTAAAATGCGATCGCTGTTGGAACTACGGATCTAAAGTAGGTACAATTGCTGAGCATCCTACCATCTGCGAACGCTGTAATGCTGCTTTAGCTGGTGAGTTCTGAAGTGACTTGTTAAGTGACTTGTGAGCTATTCGTGATTGAAAAATTGCTAAGGACGGTTAGCACTATTAGCCAGATCAGGGATTAGAGTTTGAACACTAATCCCTGATTTATTCATCCCTGATTTCTTCGGTAGTTTTAATCGCCTCAAGCTTAAGCAAAAATTCTTCTGTTAACTTGAAGAAGGCTTTAGAGCCAGAAGAATTAGGATGAGCGATAACTACAGGACTAAAACTATCTACGGCTTTAGCAACATTAACATCCATGGGAATGCGAATTTGAAAAATTTGGTTGCTATCGAAATCGTTATCAACTCGTCTCATCACTTGCCTATAGTACCTACCCATCAGTCCACCGCCTGACAAAATAAAGATAATCCCCAACAGCTGCAAGTTAAGAGGACTGTCTTGCTTATGGCTTTCTTTGAGCCTGGCAATCCGTCTTTCTAGGAGTTGAATCCCTACAATAGATAAAGGTTCTGGTCTAGCTGGTAGCAGATAGAAATCACTAGCCACAATGCCACTGCGAGTCAAAAGATTGTAGCCAGGAGCGCAATCTAAAATAATAAAGTCATAGTTAGGGATAATCGGCTCTAATATCCCTCTGATTAATAGACTTTCAAAGCGGCTCCAAACCTTACTAAATTCCACCTCCCCTTCCTGAATAGATTGCTTATGGAGTAGATCAGAAACTACATATTCATCATAAAGCTCAATATCTCCTGGCAATAAATCCAATCCTTTGATATTACAATTATCAGTTTGAATAATATCCTCAATTGTTAAGCGACTGCGATAGCTAGGTTTAGTGACTTTGTCAATTAACCGACTTAATGTCCGCCTTCCTTTTCTAGCTTTAGCAAATGCTTGGGGCTGCATTAAGCTCAAGGTTCCACTAATTTGGGTATCTAAATCGACTACTAAAACCCGCTTATTATGATTTTTGGCTAAGCAAGTCGCCAAGTTGACGGTGAGGGTGGTTTTGCCCACACCACCTTTCATATTGACTGTACTAATAACTAATCCCATTGATTAACGTGATCTTGCCATGACACTATTTATTATCATTAAGTATTATTGGTCACTAGGCAAGAATTCTGATAGATTACTATAATTTACCCTTGGCCAGTCCGCAATCATCCAGTAAGTTGTCGAGAGTTACACTGGAATCGTCGGTTGAATCCTCAGCTGATGTCATCGTTTTGGATCGTGGTGATTCTATTAGAGAATTCAGTTGCCAGAGCCAGATTTGTTTTGTATCCTAGCTGAAATCCCCCCAAAATTGGCAGGGCTGTTTCTTGGGTCGGACTCAAATGCGATTGGTGGGGAGATAAGGAGATAAGGAGATAAGGAGATAGGGGGAATTTTTAGTCATCTCAAGGTATTGTTAACCTTAAAAAAACCTTCTCTCCATCACCCCACCTGCCTTTCAACCGATTGAATTTACAATTTATTTATGAGCAATGTTACAGCCCTGCCCAAAATTGGGGGGATTTCAGCTAGGTAAAAGGTATTTGGAGAAACGTGAACTGTTATAAAACCTTTTTCCTTCTCTTTTTTAGACTAATCGGAAACCAAGGGTTTCTAAACTTCCCTTGGGAAGATTTTTAGATAATGTTAATGAGATTGATGGTTAGATTTTCCTCGTTTTCCTTTGAGCATGGAAGCAGCACCAAAGGCACCAAATACTAACATACCCAATACAGAGGTAGGCTCGGGAACTTTAACACCACCATTGATGAAGAATAATGTCCGGTCATACACCTTGCCACCAACGTCTCGCCCTAACTGTCTGCCTAATAGATCTCCATCATCGAAGTGAATGCCACCGTAGATGCGAGAAATACCAGCTTCATCAGCAGCATCGGAAAATGTCTCCCAAAATAGGGTGACTTCATCGGTGGGAGTCAAACCAGGTTCAAAACGAGAGGCACCAGGGGCAAAGGTTACTGAATTGCTGAAGAAATCACTACCGGTAAATAGCTTGAAAATCTCAGCCGCAGAAGCACTGAAAGCACTATGTCCTGAGGTGAATTCTGGAAAGGGAGGGGATGGATCGGCACCAGGAGTTTGGTAGGTAATAAAATCACTGGCTAATAGCCTTATGGTTCCTACTCCTGGTCCACCATAAGATTCGATCACAAAGCCTCCCAGGTCCTCATCGAATTCACCAATCAAGCCCAGCTCACCGAGTTCGCGAATTGCTCGGACGGGACGAGTATAGTCGTAGAAGATTTTTGCTTCCCAAGTAGCAATACCGGCATCCAAAACTGCATTCCCCAGACCAAAGTAAAGTTGGATATCTTCATCTAGGGTTTGGTCATCCCGTTCAGAAACGAATGAACCAAAACCCATCCAAGTTCCAGGAGGGTAAGGGGTGCCAGAGGGGTCTTCCCAAAACTCAGCTACTAGTTTTTGCTCATCGGTAAGATTAGCGCTAACCTCAATGAGCCGCTCAGCTTGCTCGATAAACCCAGGGTTGACAACGTCAGTATTAACCTCCCCGTCTTCGTTAACCAGACTAACCTCTGTCCCATCCTTAAGGGTGACGGTACGCTTCTCTCGATTCAGAGTACCCTCTACAAGCAGAAAAGGTTCTGGTGCTGTTGGTCGAAATTCAGACCCAGATTTCAAGGCAAAGGGAGTAACGTTGGTCCACTGGGGAGTCAAAAACCGTTGCAGTCTGGCATCCGGGCTGTCAATTGGTACCCGCTCTGGAGTCCAGCGAGTGATATCGACGACGTTATCAGGACCGTTGACGGGCTGATAGCCTGTGGTGTCGGAGTAAGGAACACCAAGTGTACCCCTGGGGTCATTCTCTAACTGGTTGGAACCATCCTGACGTCGGAACTCCAATAAGCTGTTAGCTACTGTCTGGCCAACTTGGGTAGCAATAGGAATAGAAGCAGGGTTGCTAGCAAGCGATGAAGCGAAGCTTCCGCTAAAAGCGAACGCAGATCAGTCAGAAGGGCATCGAAGGAAGCAACTTCAGAAGGGAAAAGGTCTGAGAGGACACTATGAGCGGCATAGCTAATCGCTAGGGACTTATTTTCTAGGGTGTTTTCAATATCAGGACGTTGCAGAGTATCCCCAAGAGTGGTGCTAATCGGCGTTCCTTCATAAGCCGACCAGGCATCGTACATGGCAGTACCCAAGATACCATAAGCCCGGGAGGCTCCTGTAGGACCCAATTGCGGATTATTTTCTACAGCCCTCAAGGCTTGATCCACCCATAGATTAGCGCTGTTGTCTAGTGTCAGGTCTATCGCTTGTGCTGGTAAGGCCAGGGATAGCCCTGCGGTTGTTACTCCAATGCTTAGGAGCGACGATAGATGCTGTAGTTTTTTCAGCCCTTGATGGTGGGCCGAAAATAAATTTTTCATATTTACACCCGTGACTGGTTGTTGTTGAAAAGACCTTTTGCAAAAGTCAGTTTCTACGAGGTAACTACAGTAGTTACCACCCTTTTGTTGGCTTTTTATTTAATACGTCTAAAGATTGGACGGTAGATTGGACGGTAGCAAAACGTCGTTGCCAATTGGATTGGTTACCTAAGAAAAAGCAATGATGAGATGATGTCGTCTCCTAAATTGATCAGACACAGGACTTACGTACATAATCCATGGGTAGGGTGGGCAAAACCTTGCCCACCCTACAGGTAGATTTAAATTGAGGGATTTGCGTAAGTCCTAAGACAATTTAGGATAAATCGTTTCCCGAGAACACTACAGGTAAAAACACGGACGTCTTGCAGTTGAATCAAGACCCAAACAGACTCAAAACAGATTAGGGACTCTGGCCATAAAATCCTTAGATTTGGTTGATTGATCAGAGTATCTGGGAGTTATCCGTACTTGATCCATAGGTAAAAATTTTTGGCTAGATTTAAAGCCTTCACATTTATAATATGTATTTTCACAAAAAACGTCAATTCTCATCCGTAAAGTTACTGATAACTTTAAGAAATATTATTGATAACTTTAAAAAAAATTCACAAAAGATATCCATATTTTCACAAGTTTCACAGAAAATCGGAATCGTAATGATTACAGTTACCGCTACCATAGTAAACCGAGACAAAATGCGAACCATAATTAGCTCGATCCCCCAGAGGCTAAAACGATGACTAGGTCAGGTTTACTACTTTAAGTTGGTACCTATTATTAATCAGCTTTCTGTTATTGATTCGATTTGGCCAATCTGATGGTGATGATCTTCACAAATTAGTCTCGTATGTTCACAGCAAAAATTCCTGGTCATAATCAGAGTTACTGATCACGACCAGTAGTTTTCACAAATCCTCAGGTTTGGTTCACCTAATTATCACAATCTTCACAGAGTTCGTATTTTGATTAATAACTCTCCAAAATTGCCGGGATTTCAGCTAGGGAGAAGGTATTTGGCGAAATATGAACTGTTATGAAACCTTTTCCCTGTTCTGTTTCAGCTTTATTGACCTGAATCAGTAGTAAACTAAATTCATTATTGAACCCTTGACAAGACAGGTTTAAGCGCTAACCACTACTCGTCCTACAGGACGAGCCACACAAGTCAAAATCATCCCTTGCTGCCGTTCCTCATCTTCCAGAGCGTCAGGCTCCTGATCATACTCTACCTTCCCTTCTAGAAGCTTGCGCTTACAAGCACCACAGGCTCCCATGCGGCAACCGCTTGGTAATGGTACCCCTTCTTGTTCCGCCACATCTAGGATCACATCCTCAGCATCACACCTGACCTCTTTTCCAGACTCAGCAAAGACGACAATGGGTTCATTAGCAGTTGATGGTGATTCTACTAGGTGTAGTCTAGAAGGATCTTCCCCTTTGACTGGTTCAGGAGTTGTTGCTGCTGCTTTCTTTTTTGAGGGCTTTTTGCCCCCAAAGCTCTCTTCATTGTAGTTTTCCATCGGGAAGTCTAGACCCGCTAGCAGACCTTTAACCCCTGCCATAAAGGGATTCGGACCACAGACATAAACAATGCGATCGCGAAAATCAGGAGCCATCTGTTGCACCATGGCTTCATTGAGTCTGCCAGTATAACCGGACCAAGCTTGATCGAGTTCTGGGCGAGTGGTGGTAATGGCCAGCTTAAAATTAGGGTACAAAGCTGCCATCAACTGTAATTTCTTATGGAAGATGATGTCTTGTGGGCTACGAGCACTGTGGACAAAGACAACATCAACATCAGCACCGGTATCACAAAGCCATTTGGACATGGACATCATCGGGGTAATGCCACTACCTGCTGAGATAAACAGCAGTTTATCAGCTCTATGGTCAGCACAGGTAAATTTACCCATTGGCCCATTTAATCTCACCTGGGACCCAACTTTGATGTTGTCGTGCAACCAGTTAGACACCAAACCCGCTGGCAGATCAGGAGCGTCTGGTGGTGCTGGAACTCTCTTGACAGTAATTTCTAAGGTATGAGGACGTGAGGGAGACGAAGAGATGGAGTAGGAACGCAACACTTGTTTGCCATCAATCTCCAAATCGAGAGTGACAAACTGACCTGGCTTGTAGCTGAAGAGTATTGGTGGTTCCGCTACAAAGCGGAATGTTTTCACATCATCGGTCTCGTCAATCACCTGTACACAGCGGACAGTAATCTCACCCTTTGTCCACTGCTTTATGCCAGTGCTATAACTATCTACAACTAGGTTTGGTTCCTGTTTAGAGCCATAGAGCTGTAGGTCTTTGACCAACAAAACAAATTCACCGATGCGGATGATGTCATCTTCCTTCAGGAGCCAGTTTTGGTTAACATCTACCTCCTCATTATTGATCCGAGAGCCATCTGTGCTACCGAGGTCAGTAAAGAAACACTGTCCCCCTTGGCATATGATTCTGCCGTGTACACGACTCACTACAGGACTATCCAAGACTAGGTCACAGCTTGGATGGCGGCCAATCAGATACTCACCTTGAATGGCAGTTTCCGGTTTCAGGGTTTTTTCCTGTAACTCGTTGGTTTGGTAGTTGATGATTGTAGTCGTCAGCATGTTTTGTGTCACTCCAAATTACCGAACTAATGGGTCAATTGCATCAATTGCTGAAATTTATGAAGGGATCGTCTATTGTGAGTTCACAATTCATCTCAACTTGTCTTCATCGGTAGTACCCTTACCCTCGGCCTGAGCCACTAGTAAGTAAGTGTTTTATAAGTGTTTTACCAGTGGCTATATATTTATCAGTCTGTTTTTTTCTTTTTATGAAAAATTCTCTCTTTGTTCCGCTATATCCTCCTCGTCTCAGCGTGTTTAATGTACTATCTGGGATCACCTTGGACTAGTCCTGAAAACCTGATTGATTCTTCTCATCTTTGCGGTCTTTTAGCAGCTTGGTGCGCTTATCAGAACGATTCTGCTTGCGGGATTCCCTGAGTATAGTGCGTTGATTAGAAGTACTAGTCTTCTTGTGCTCTTTGATGGTGCTCAGTACTTTATAAGGGTCTCGTCCATAGTGGGGATACAAGATTGGTAAGTTTTCTTGCTCTTTACCAAGTTCTTCTAAAACCTGATAATGTTGCTGATCGTTAATACCCAGTTCATCCCGGATCTGCTGGAGAACCTCGAGACTACTAGCGGAATTCACATGTCCAGCTTGGATCGCTTCTCTTAGCACCCCTTTGTATACCCCCAAGCGGTATTGTTGATTAGCACCGGGTAGGGTTTTAGCCAGGATGTGTAATTCCTGAGGTTTGAGATCATCCACGGAACGACCTTCCAGAAATTCCGAGAAGTCCAGGGGTAGCTTCTTAAGTTGACGGCGCAACTTGTCGGCCAAACTCTCTTGGGTATATTGATGGGAACTACGACCCCAAGTTTTATAAAGCCATAAGCTGCTCACCAGAATCACTACACTCTGAAACAGGAATTGCACTATAACAGGGAAGCGATTAATTTCGGGACGACCCCCGTAGATGAAGAAGAAGTTAAAGGCAATAAAGGTACAAATGGAAAAGACTCGGTGCAATACCTGCTCGTGAGTGATAGACTTATTTTTTCGCCACAGAGCCGCTTTGTATAGCTTCTCTAGCTTGGTACAAATTACACAACTGAGAGCCACGAAGACAACGAAGGTAAGAGGAGTTGCCACCAGTTTAGGAATCGCAATCGGGTGATTCATAATGTAAAACCCTGGCTTGAAAAGCGCACCTAACTGATTTTCTTCATGGGTCCAAGCCCCAGACAGGTAATAATCGAAGTTTCCTGCATACAACCAGTAGTAGACGAAATAGCCAATCACCATGCCTAAATAACCGTATTGGACTAATTTCCGACCAGGCTTAGTCAGTTGTTGCCAGTAGGCTTTTTCAGAATCGATATCCATACAAGGGGACTTACAACTGATACAAGCACTTTTTTCTTGACCTGTGGTCTCGTCTACGGTGCGGCACATGGACTGGGTAATGGTTTTTGGTGGTGCGTTGTGAGCTTCAGTGCCAAGCAATCCCCGTGGTCCAGTAAATACCATCTGAACCATGCCAAATGGACAGACATAATGACACCAACTTCTGCCACCATAAAGGAATACCATCATAATGGCGGATACGATAGTCAAGCTCAGGAACAAACCCAGAACCAAGCGGTCAGAGTTAACAAATAGAATCCGACAGTTCAACCCGATAAAGAAAATGGTAAACTGCACATATAAATGGTTACGAAGCAGCCAGGAATTTTTGCTGATATCCTTGGCTGGCTTTAACCCCAAAGCTCTAGGAATTTGGGACAGAAAGTAAAGTGGGCAAATGCGTCGCCAAGTCTCATGACCAAACACTAAAACAATCATGATGGCGCTAGGCACAATCATGCCCCAAAACAGTCGCGCTCCCAGGGCATAGGGTTTTTCATCTAGGCATACTCCCTGGACTTGAATACATGGGTCTCGGGTGAGTATGGGATCCCGAAACAGGCTGAATAGATTATCAGGATCAGTTAAATTGTGTGAAATCGGGTCATAAAACAACGAGAAAATTAATATTAGCCAACTAATCGCTAGCACCCAACGGACTCGGTGCCAACTTTGTTCTGGTACCTTTGACAGCATCACTTTAACCCCCTTTTGCTCCATTGTGGGAAACCAGTTCAGGCATTGCCAGTACCCGTTTGGGTACTTCCTTACAGCTAGCACCAAAACCAATCAATCGGATGAGCATTACCTTTCTTGGGGCATAATCTGCTCTATAAGACTAGCAAGAGTTAGGTCAACCCTCTTGATCTTGGGTTTTTTGGCAACCTAACTAATACCATTGGTTTTTAGTACCCATTACTTATCTGGTTGATTCCATACTTTTATGCAGTTTCCGATTTTTCCACATATAGCAATCCTAAATCATTTGTAAAATATGCAAAATCGTAAATCCTTACTGGGCAAGGGGTATAGCGATAGCTTAGCCTAATATATTTCACGAATCCTATAGGATTGCTATAAAAATAAAAAAATAACCAAGATACTTCTAATCTGACAGTTGGGTAGACATAGCTCTACTTGCTGTCAGATTAGAAGTATCTTGGAATTGTTCAAAAGTACTCTTAGCTATACCTGATGGGGTTGGGTAAGTTAGCTTTGTACCAATTATTGTGAATAGGCTGATAGTTTAGGGAGAGCTTTTAAAAAAGCTCTCGATGCTCTCTCTCTTGTCTCAACTCAGCACAAACTGCTCCCATTAGTATCTAGCGATACTAAAATTGCAGGTATGGTAACTTTCATTACATTATTAAGAATCAAAATAATGATCAATAAATCAAAATAATGAGCGCCAGAATGAGCGCTTTTTGGGTTTAAGGGTATCGGTATTGTCCTGATTAACTGTCTTGAGATCAGCCTCTACACCTAATTTTTGAGAGTTCGACTTTGGGGATTTTCGATTAGAAATGTTTTTACCCAACTTCCAGTCATTGTCAGCCTGCAATAAAACATAGGTAGCCACATTTTCAATCTGCTCCTCAGTCAGCTTCTTATTGAAGGAGGGCATAGCGTTTTTGCCATTGGTTACCTGAGTTTTAATGCTTTCGAGGTCATACATATTGTATCGTTTCAGCACAGGTTTCTTCAAGGTTTTATTGGCCATAATCACGTTATTGCCACCGACATGACAAGCAGCACAATTTTCAGTAAAAACCTGAGCTCCCTGAGCAGCATCACCAGCGAGGGCTGGACGTTCTAGAGCAAATGTAAACCATACCGTAGCAGTCAACAGGATTGATAGCAGCTTCTTCAAGGGGATTCTCCTTCTGATCAAAACAGATAGCAGCCTACACAGCGGCCTATAATTATTCCCTAGAATGACTGTAAGCCGATTAATAACCCCTGTCAAACCTAAGAAGTAAGACTAGAAATAAAGGAAGCAGACCGACTAGATACCAAACCTCGATAGCCTGGGGGCTCTTGACTTAATAAACTATTAATCAGTTTTAGAACCAAAATTACCTTAAAATTAACCCAAAATCAATCAGTAATCTATGAGTCCTCTGCCCCATCATCGCCCTAAACAACTATCCCTAGGTCCATTGGAACGAGAAATCTTGGAGATCATCTGGGCATTAGGTTGCGCTACTGTCAAAGATGTCCATGAACAGATTTTGGCTGACCCAGATCGGGAATTAGCTTATGCTTCAGTGACTACAGTGCTACGCCGCTTGACCCAGAAAGGTTGGCTCAGTTGTGATAAACGACAGCGTACTTTTTTATGGAGACCCTTAGTGTCTCGCCAAGAAGCCCAGGTACTCGCAGCCCATGACCAGCTCAATCGCTTTTTAGCCGTAGGCAATCCAGATGTAGTTGCTGCTTTTGCCGATAGCTTAGATGCAGCCAGTGTGGAACAAATTTCTGCGATCGCACAACGACTGCAAGCAGCACGTCAAAGGCGGAAGGAGGGAAAATAATGCATGTTGTAATGATAATAGCAGCATTAGGGCTGGCTTGCTGGCACAGGCACACAAGCTACCAACTCCCAGGGAGTTGTCCCAGGCGCTGGCAACAGCTACTAGTGCAATTTCTTGCTCCCCCTCTACTCCTGCTAACCACTGCTTTGGCTGTGCTATCCATGGGGCCAAAGGGACAAATGATCGGGTTACGCACCGACTGGCTCAGCTACTGTCTAGCGCTAGGATTTCTGGGTTGGGGACTAGTGTTGTGGCTAAAGTCAGCAAAGCTTGGTTGGCAGTCTTTGCAACAAATTCGTTCTTTACCCCAAATTTCCTTAATAAATGGGCAATGGCAAAAGGTTGAAAACTGTCCTGGCTTGACTCCAACCCCTGAATCCCTAGCTAGTCAGGGTCAATTGGCTCGTCTTTTAGACACTCCCATACCCTTTATTGCTCAGATTGGCTTTTGGCAACCCGAACTTGTGGTCAGTCAGGGACTTTTAGAAACTCTCTCATCGGAACATCTAGAGGCTGTTATCACCCATGAGCAAGCTCACCACCATTACCGAGATACCTTCTGGTTTTTCTGGCTAGGGTGGATTCATCGCATCACTGCTTGGTTACCAAATACAGAGTCATTGTGGCAAGAACTATTGAGTCTACGAGAAATCCGTGCTGACCATTGGGCCGCTAAACGGGTCGATGCCCTATTGTTGGCAGAATCACTGTTAACTATGGTTAGCAGTCCGATGATTACTACGGAAAATTTCTGTGCTCCCTTTAGTAGACCAGTGTCTCCCAGCCGCTTCCAACAGAGAATCGATGCACTGTTGACAGAGCAAGAGTCTTCCACTGGTACTAGCTCCTGGCATTACTCCTGGAATTGGAGTTGGTTGCTATACGCATTATTACCCCTATTGGTTGTACCCTTTCACCATTGACACTCCCCGACCTGTTCGCGTAGCGTCGGGCAAAGCCCGAAAGGCGCGGGGATTCCTAGATCAACGAGCCGCCTTAAACCGCCGAGTTCCAAGTTTTGACGCCGCCAAAAACTAGACAATATTTAACCAAAAACCCGTCAAGACCAAGTTCCTAGTTAATTCACGACAGACCCAGAGGGCAGTTCTCCTTAGGCGTTTAGCTACTTACTTGGAAGTGCCTTAAAGTCCGTTTCTCTTCCTTTTCGCTTGGTTCCGGTGTGCCCCACCGTACCGTTTTCTCTCAAAATGTGATTTTTCTGGGTTCACACGTTAATTGCTGATTAACGATTGGGTTTTTAAGGAGGACTTTCCCTACCCTCCGAGCATTACTACTTTAAGGTCATGCAGTGGCGGGTCTCTCTCCCGGTTGCGCCTCGGTTTTTCAGCCTGTACTCATACTATTAGTATACTCTGGCGCTATAAAATTGTCAACACCTGACGCAAAGTTGTTCATGGCTAAAAGCGCGCTAGTCACTTTCATCTGGGCTCCCTTTGTGGCGGAGTTTTCAGTGTTAGGATTTCTAATAAACATGAGGGCAACAGGCTACAGGTAACAAGGAAAGACAAAAAAATATTTTTTTTTGTCTTGACGTCGCGACATAGTGATGTAAATATATAAATATATCGTGACAAAAGGAACGAACACAGAAAACACTTAAGTAAAACACTTAAATAAACCCCCTAAGTGTAGTAAGTACCTAAGTGGATTAACCAGTGTATTAACCCATTGTCAGGATATCACGATATACCAATAGAAGTATATCGTGACAAAATGTGCCAAACTTATAAGAGGACAATCAAAATGTTGCTCTCTCCCGAGCTAGAGGACAAGGACATTGGTTCACAAAAAGACAGATCCCCGGTATGCATTACTGCGAGGACATATTCCGAAACATCTACTAAAGCGCTTCCGCAACTACTGTGTTGAACACGAGCTTGACTACAGTGAAGGGCTAGAAGATACGCTGACTCAATTTTTTCAGTACCTAGACAGCAGCCAACTATTAGCAGTTCCAGCACAAACATCTACCATTGCTGATCTAATTCATGGCTGGAACTTAGAAGAACTATCACGATTAAGTGAAGTTAGCGTTGAAAACCTGCAAGCCATCTTGGAAGGAAACCGACCCACAGATGATGACTTGATTGGTTTGGGTGTAGTGCTATGCAAGAAAAATGGTGAACCTTGGACAACGGATGAGTTAGTGGAGATTCGCGATCGCTGTTTCTACGGTTTTCCAAAATTGTCGAGCAACAACGAGTTGCCAAGGATTCAATAACCGTATTGCGGACTAACAACTGCCAATAGTTATTGCTATCAGAGGGGATTTTTTACAGAAATTATCGTTTTTTGAAGCGATTTTTGGCTAAAATCAATCCTGCCAGTTACTGTACTATGGAAGCCGCCGGTTACTTAGATAACCAACCATAGTAGTTAGCGATAGTCTCCGTTTGTCCGGTTTAACTTGCTTAACAGCAACACTCACTAGTCAGCGTGTCATTTTAGGTTTCAGTCTTCAACAATGGACAATTTTTTTTTCTCAGGGTGCCATCTATCAGTTACCACCGAGAGTTTCAATATTGAAGCTCCATCACGATTAGCGGCTTATGCTCTAAGGCGACATGCTAGTGAGCTGGCTGTATCTGCTGACAAACTAAGGCTCCAACGGGCTATTGTATCCTGGCCCGGATGCGAGCGACCTTACCAAATTCCCACCTCCATACTCAGGAGCCAGACAAAGATGACCGGACCAGTACGCCAAGACGGAACCTATTTGCTAGGAGCAAACTACGTTCGTGTTAATGATTTTATCAAAGAAAAGCGTGAAGAAGGTCTGATTGTAGTAATTACGTCAATGTGGAATGATGTTTGCTTACATACTAATGACCTACTTGCACCAGAACGAGGCATTCTCCAACCCCATCAGTGGACTGGCTTTAATTATCGGTACTTGTGGCGTGATAGTCGCGATGACTATAACGAACTAATTGATCGATTGACTCGGGAGCGTTACATTCCCAAATTCCAGTACACACTGAGACGTCCCGATGGCACATTAGGCCGCTATGAGACCGATTATTACCTGGTAGATGATTATCTGAACGTACCAGTGCGCATTGGTGTTAGCAATGTCAATGCTTGGGAACTTATATCAGAACCCTTAGCAAGTTAGTTTCCATTTTCTATCAGCCATCACTCACCACCAAGACTCAAAATCGTTGATCCTGTTACCTAGGTAAGCGGCTTGGCGCTTGAGGATTGACGTTGGCCTAAAGGCCACGCTACGCGAATGGTCTCGCTACGCGAACAATAACGTGTTACCTGACTTAATTGACCGGTCAATTAAGTACGCTCATTGAATAACTCATCGCTGAATCGCGCTTTGTCTACTTGAGCTAAGTAGCCAACAGGGATTTATTTACCTAAAACTGTTTGCCAACAAATAACTATGCAAAACCAATCAATTAATTCGGTGCCTTCTGGCAATCAAGACTCTGAAGCCAGCACTAGTGGTTTGGTGAATTATCCAACTGACAATGATAATGAAAAGCAGCCGATAGTAAGGGAAGGGTATATTTTTGCTCTGATTGTGGCGATGATTTTGGGATTCCAGTCACTGGAAGCTTCCTATGAACGGGTAAATGGTGAGGAAAATATTTCCTTTGCGACCAAGTCGGCTCCTTCTAGTATGGTAGTGACTGGGTTAACCTTGATTGGGTTCGGGCTAGGGATTGAAATTGATAAATCTACAATCTTTTCCAAAGGCAAAGGAATAATTCAACTGCTAGTAAATTCCTGTATGGATGAAGAGGATTAATATCATCTCTAGTACCATCAATTAACGTACTGATTAGTCAAGACTTATGGTTTAGTTAGTTGTTTAGTTAGTCACCAGTTGAGTTCTAATTTCATAAGGAAGACTATATCAGCTATCTATATCAGCTATCTCAGCTGTATATCTCAGCTATCTATCTCAGTTATCTATTATCTATCTCAGCTGTATATCTCAGCTATCTATTATCTATCTCAGCTATCTATTATCTATCTCAGCTATCTATATCAACTAGAAGACGCTGCTGGCTAGTTTGCAATTAGTCAATAGCATTCATTCAGGGTTGCCAACACTTTGACAAAGGGTGTTAAATCTACTACTTCTAAAATTAATTGTATGACTGTCCTAGATTATTATAGTAAACTTGACTCTAGAAAGCAATGGCTACACATAACTAAACAATGGATCCAAGGGATTATAGGAAGAAAAATAGAACAGTACTATACGCCTCTAGTAATGCGACAGCTGCCAGGAAAAGGCTGTAAGTTATTGCTTCTGGAAAGAAACACACCGGGAGCTGTCAGCACATGGCGATTTAACTGTGAGCTGCTCCAAAGACAATACATGCTAATTACTCTAGATAACCTAGCAGATTTAGATAGATATTTCCAGAGAAGCAATCGCCAAAAAAAACCAGGTAACACCAAAAGAGAAATTGTTAATTTACCGATTAGTAACGTCTCTCATCGCATCGGTATTAGCTTAATTGATCCCTTCAAAAACCAAGAGTGGATTGGGGTATGGGATTTAAACTTAATCGACGATTGGTCAACTTATCACGCAGAAGATTATAAGGCAGAGCAACTAGTGTTATACCTCGGTCGTCGCCTGATTAGTTCCTATGAGTTTATGCCCGACTTTTTTGAGCAACAGATTATAGAAAAGCGATGGTGGCAACAGCGTATTATGACTTTGTGTAAAGCAGATTTTACGAAAGATCACGATGTTAATCTTACACCACTGTCAGAAACAAAAGCACTGTCAGGAACAAAACCACTGTCAGGAACAAAACACAGGTCAAACTTAATTGAGTTCAGAAGAAAAGTAGGATGAGCTGATCCCTACTTGACTAGGTTAACCTAGTTAACTTTTACGGCACTCAGCAACTGATTTATCGAATAGGGGAGTTTGAGGGGAAAAGAATACCCGATCCCTATGCACGGGTGGGGATGAATTTTCCTCTCAAACAATTATTTAGGTATTACCCCAGTTTTTCCAGAAATGTTGAATCACGCAACAAAACTTTACATAATTTGATAAATTCACCCTATAAAGTCCTATTTCACCTTAACCAAATTAGTTTTCTAAACCAATGTACATAGCTAATTTATTGAGACATATATGATTGAATATAACGAAGTTTATCTAATGCTGTTTTTCCAAAATCTTCTGGTATTTCTATTAGCTGTAATATCAAATAAGCGATTAAACAGCTATAAATTTTAATTCGGATACCATTTTCGTTTTTCGTAATTAATCTATCTAATTTTAAGTGCATTTTCAAAAATTTCCATAACAACTCTATCTGCCATCTTTTGACGTAAATATCAGCTATTTCTTCATTTTTAACTCCTGATTTTTTTGACTCTACTAAATTAGTGGCCAACCGGAACTCGGTTTTTTTCTCTAAATCACAAAATGCTACTACTCTAATTTCCACTTCTCTTTCATCTTTACCTACTTGACAATTTCCATTTTCTAGCATTTCTAAAGTTACATTATTTTTAATTCTCAAAACAAAGGCTTTATTTGTTTGTGCTTTTAATTCTTGGATTTTTTGGGTAGATGCAAAGCCTCTATCCATTATTACTACAGCATTTTCGGGAATTGATGCTACCGTTTCTTGTCCATAATTATGGTCATGTCCTTGGCCAAGATGAATAACTATTCCTCCTACTTCTGAACGGCAAATGTCTAAGCCACAAAATAATTTTACTTGATGATATCCTTGGTTACATAATAGTTTACTTGTTAAACTATTAATAGTTTAATCTATCGGAAATAAAGCTCGGGTTTTAACTTTAACTTTTTTTTTATTTGCCTTTTTAATTGATAAATTATGTCTTGAAAAACTTTAGTGTCTCTCTTCTTGCTCGCCTTGGAAAAGTTGGATCTTGTTAAGTCTATTCCTTGAAGATTTAACCGTTTAAATAAATCTCGCATACTGACTACACTCTTATCCATTACATACTCTAACCAACAAGATACAAATGAGAAGGTAATGAGAGATTGATAATCTTTGGTAACGGTTTCAAAATATCTTTGACAATTTTTGGAAAACTTCTTAAAATCATACTTAATGAATATAAATCTTATATCTTTGATAATTTTATCATATTGAACAACTTTTTTGAAACTTTTTTTTGACATTCAACACTTCTGCAGTTTTTCCTAGCGCTTCTAAATATTCTGATCAAGTCAATCCAGCCTTAGATGACATACTCTTTAATCCATCCCAAGCTACTTCTGTAGTTCTAACAGTATGAGCTTTTTTTTGCTCTCCATGAATAGGATATCGCCTAATTTTTTTTGTTATTTTTTTTGTGATAGTACTTGTTATATATATTTTTATAAGCTAGACTAAATATAGCACAGTAAAAGAGGTCGATACTATGCAATTGGGCTACGTATATAAATTGATTCCGAATCCCCAGCAAGAAGCTACCATGAGTCGATGGCTAGACATGCTTTTAGCTCAGTACAACTACCTATTAAGAGATAGGAACGATTCCTACGATCAAGTCAAATATCCTAAGATGGGCGATTACTGTGATTTGACAAATAAGGGAGAGGCGTGCCCATTAACTTGCTCGGTAAATAAGTCAACCTCGTTGGGGTATCCTTGGAAAAATAGCCAGAAAAACCCTTCGGCAAAGCCGACGCTACGCGAACGCCGCAGTACCTACGAGATTCAAAGCTCTACTTTGCCAGACCTCAAGAAAACAAGACCCTGGTACAAAGAAATCCACTCCACTGTCTTGCAGCAAATGCTAAGGCAGTTAGACACGGCTTTCAAAAAGTTTTTCAAAGGAGAAGCAAGGTATCCAAAACCTAAAAGACGTTCTCGCTACCGGAGTTTTAAGTATGCTCCAGGTCAGATAAAGTTGAACGGCAATCGAATTTACTTGCCAGGTATAGGCTGGATGAAATTTCATAATTCCCGGCCTATACCAGATGGCTTTACACTGAAATCAGTTACCGTCCGTCGGAAATCACGGGGTTGGTTTGTAAGTATTCAGATCGAAGATAAATTAGCTCCGTCTCCTCCAGTAAAGAATAGTAAGGAAGTAAGTCCAACACGTGTCAAAGGATGCGATCTAGGAATCAAAAAGCTTGTTAGTGTTTCTGATGGTCAAATTATTGCTAATCCAGCCAAGAGCAGTAAATTTGAACGTCAATCAAGAAGACTAAAACTGAGACAAAGAGCTGCGAGTCGTAAACCAAAAGGTTCAAAGAACCGTAAAAAGTCATTCAAGAAAGTAGCATCATTGCATGAGCGGATTGAGAATAGCCGGTCAGCATACCACTGGGAAACTGCTAAAAAGTTAGTTAATGACGCAGATGCCCTGGTGTTTGAAGATCTCAACATTAAGGGCATGAAATCTCGTTGTAAACCCAACAAGAATGAAAATGGTGGCTATGACCGTAATGGACAGTCAGCCAAAAGAGCGCTTAACCGCTCAATCTCTGATGCTGCCTGGGGGGAATTGATCAAAAAAGTTGAAGTCGTGGCTGCAAAGTCAGGCATTCCAGTAATCAAAGTAAACCCTAGACATACATCTCAAGAATGCCAAAAATGCCATCACACCAGTGCAGACAATCGATCTGGAGAAAAGTTTGTTTGCACTGAATGTGGCTACCACGATGATGCTGATGTCAATGGGGCAGTAAATATCAAAATGCGGGGTCTCAAAAAACTGGGTATTGACCCCTCCCAGCTACCTTCGGTGCGTTCGCGTAGCGTGGCCTACGGCCAAGGGAAGTCACGCCCATGGAGTTAATAGTCGTTTAGACTGTGTCTGGGAATCCCCATTCCTCTAAAGGGTGGGGAGGTTCAATGCTGACGGTTAAGGGTTGAGGCTTGAGGGTTGACACTTAACCCTCAACAGTGAAAAAGATGGTGAGATACCTTTCAAGTCAACCCAGTTCGATACAGATGGCTCAAACATCTTTTAGTTTTGTGGAATTTTTGGTATAAACCGCTACAAATTTTCAAAACGGGGTGTGTTTAGGAGTGATTGCTCAGTCAGCTGCGGTTGACTGGTGCAGAAGCAACCGCTCCTGTTTTTTTTGTGATCAAACGGACACAGTTGACTTGGTTTTCCCTACCTAATATCTTGTCAGGATAATTACCCTGTCAGCCATGCAAAGCGCGAGTGGGGGAAACCACGGCAGTCGCTCATGGTTAGAAGTTACCG
>WTKN01000145.1 GCA_011524395.1 Moorena sp. SS36440bin_2 | reverse complement strand
AGTCAGAAGTCAGAAGTCAGAAGTCAGAAGTCAGAAGTCAGCTAGACTCACGTTTGCTGAGTTTAGGAGCGATGCAGCAAGGGAACAGGGGGTTTCCCCCACTCGCGCTTTCCATGGCTGACAATGTTAAACATCTGAATGCGTAGTGCTATAGAAAGTATGAAGTATGAAGTATGAAGTAGAAAGTAGGAATTATGATGTGATACGTGTAACTCCTGGTTATTGATCACCTTGTGAGTCAACCTTAGGTGAGCCACCAATAATATCATTTCAGCCTACCCTGCGGGAACGCTATCCAGCCCACAGCCTTCATACTTCACCCTTCAACCTTCAGCGTTCTATAAAATTGTTCTAATTATCAAGAGGTTTATTGCAAATGAAACGTTCATCAATTCTCGGTCTGGGTGCGATCGCATTAATTGTTGCTGTGCCTTTTGTAGGTAAGACTCCTGTATTAGCTGGTTTACAGGAAGCTGGGGAAGTGATTGTCCAAAACATCATGCGCCCCAAAGTGCAGTTGAAATTAGTGGCTCAGAAGAAGATAGTAGAAGTTGATACTGAAGGTAAAGAAAATATTACTTGGCAATCCCTAGAGAACAAAGCCATTGTCAAACCAGGAGATACCCTTCGTTACACTGTCAAAGGTAAAAATGCTGGGGAAGTGGAAGCTGACAATTTGATGCTTACCCAACCCATTCCCCGTGCTACCATGTATATCCTTGATTCCGCTAGCAACAGCAATGGAGCAACGATAACTTACAGCATTGATAATGGAGAGACTTTTATAGAACAACCTACTATTGAAGTCACCCTTGAAGATGGCACAGTAGAAACTAAACCTGCCCCTGCTTCAGCTTACACTCACGTTCGCTTTGAGTTTCCAGAATCCCTCGATCCCAAAGCAGTTTTAGAAGCATCTTATGATGTCACTGTTCGCTAGTAATTAACAATTAGCGATTAGTGATTAGTCATTAGAAATTTGTCATTTGTACATACAATTTTAATATCATTAATTACAATTGACTTATAAATAACTACTCATAAATTAAGACTAATGACTAATCACTTAAGATGATACTTATGTTATTTATTTTTATAACGTAAGTACAGGGGTTTCAAGAATTATTGAATAGCAAATATTACTCACTCTGTCCGTTGTAACAGTTTTTATTTGGCTAAATAAATTCATTATTAATAATAATTATAATAATCAAGAAGTAGATTTTTTAGTAAAAAGCGTCTTACAGCATTGTTATTGTAGCTATTTCGCTTCATAGTAGGTCAGACTAATATAGTCTAAAACCTAAAAGCTATAGCCTGATAAGTTTTAAGAAAACATAAATAATGAAAAAAATATAAGCGCAAATTGCGCTATTTTTTGCTTAAATTTGCGTTTTTTATATAAAAAAATAAAAAAATAGTATTAAATTAACCAAAAAATAACCGAAATAAATTTTAAATTTTATAAAAACACCGAACTTGACTTAACCAAAATATCCAGTGATTTACTATCAAAATGTGCAAATCAATCCCTTACTGGAAGAAGCGTTTCCCAAAGCTGCTAGCAACAGCTTTAATAGCAGGTATTTTACCCACATCTCCACCAGTACTGTCGCAAACTAAAACGGCTGAAGTTTCAGCAACAACTGGTCAGACACCGCTACAGTGTACAGCTCCTGAAACAGTAGCAGCAACTGTGATCAATCAAGTCACTTATCGGTACCAAATGCCTCGTGCTCCGAGGGGAAGATTCTCTCGACCTAGTGAGTTCTTCATTACTGGTACTTCTAGGAAAGTCAACAGTGAAATCTCTAAACAAGGAACTCTCAATCTGGTATCTCAGGGGATTCAAGATGGGGAAGGCCAGTTGGTGTTTGGCTTAGGTGCTATGACTGATGTCCTTGAGGATGAACTAGTCACCTTGGGCTTTACTTCAGAAGAAGCCAGCAATGCCAGTATCAAAGCGGTAATGAGTTTTGCTAATTCATCTACTGACACTACTGCTGATCAAGTCATCACTGCTGCCAAAACTGCTATTGAAGAAGCAATACCGAATAAAGCTGCACTCTTAAATGGGGAGAATAGTCAGACAGATCAAGTCATCGCTCTAGTCTTTACTGGACTAGCTCAAGAAGGCTTAGAATCCATTGGTATTGCTGAAACCGATGCCGCAACTGCCCAAAATACAGCAGCTGGTTTAATCCCAACTGACTTAAGTACCACTACTTTTACCGAGATTCGCCAGCAAG
Source organism: Moorena sp. SS36440bin_2 (assembly GCA_011524395.1). Classification (GTDB taxonomy): domain Bacteria; phylum Cyanobacteriota; class Cyanobacteriia; order Cyanobacteriales; family Coleofasciculaceae; genus Moorena. Next base: position 2,066 of record WTKN01000145.1, on the reverse strand, counting down.
CATTTGATGAAGCGCTCAATGCTATCCCTGAACAACAACAACTCTTGATCCAAGCTAAAGACTCTCTTGAGCAAGACCTAGGAAACATTCAGTCTGGTCAGGGGTCGCGGGTGCAATCGGGAGATGTTGTGAGTTTCCGTTATGCCTTGCTTAACACTGGGGAGGCAGCAATTGAAGTAGAAACTCCCCAAGCCAGCGTGATTGCTCAAAGTGGGTTGGTCGGTTCAGCCTCCATTGGCAATGTTACTGTTGAGGGTTTGGAGGAAACCCCGGAAACCCTGACAATCGAGCCTGGGCAGGAGGTGGTGCTGAATGTGCAAGTGGCAGTTAACGCTGCTGAAGACAACGATGAGCAAACTATAGCACTAGGGTTCAGCAGTAATTGCGGTCAAGACAATACTTCCTTACAAACTGCACAACAGACCATAGCTACTATAGCTCCTACACCAGACCCCAGCTTGGAACTGATTGACCCCTTTGGGGAAATCCGGGGTTGTGACAATGAACTGTTGGATGACTATACCGGATTTAGTGTTGGCTTATTTGATCCAGACCCCAATGACCCTACAGGATTCTTGAATATTGTAGAACTGACCACCACTGAAGTTCCCGATGACCCAAATAACAACATTCCTGAAGGGATTCAACCTAATACTACTAATGCTAATCCCTATTTCGTTACTAATGAGGACAATGAAAACCGAGGTAGATATAGCTTTCTGTTTGATCGAGACCGAGGTCAGTTAGACCAAGGTCGAAGCTATATTTTGGTGGTTAATCCACCGGCTAATAGCAATTTCCTGCAACGGCGGATTCGGCTGACTATCACTAATCTTGATGAAGCGCAAAGTATAGTTTCCTATACTGCTACTTCTGTAGATGGTCTACCGATTAGTACCGATGCCAATCCTACAGAGTTACAGGGTGAATTCCTGATTCGGAATGCGGAACGGGAAGGTCTAGTTTTGGGATTGTTGAATGTAGATACGGGTATTTGTGACCTTGAATCGATTCGGATTACCAAGAGCGCAGACCGAGCTACGGCTGAACCAGGAGATACCATCATCTATCGCCTCTCTTTGCGCAATCTAGCCAGTAGTGCTGTGCAAGAGATTGTAGTCACTGACGACTTACCCCTAGGATTCAAATTCCTTGAAGATTCTGTCCGAAGCGAGTTACAGGGAGAATCAGTAGAGATTGAAACCACACGAGATGGCGCAACAATTACTTTCACGACAACAGAGCCAATTCCAGAAGGTGGAGTATTGAACATTGCTTATGGGGTGCAAGTTACCCCAGATAGCATCCGGGGTGACGGAGAGAACTCAGCAATTGTTGCTGCGGAACGGGATGACAACGGTTGGGAGATCAAAGATGGTCCAGTGGTTCATCGAGTACGAGTTGATCCCGGCATTATTTCCGACTGTGGCACCTTATTAGGTCGAGTATTTGTAGACAAAAACTTTGATGGTCATCAGCAACCAGGAGAACCGGGAGTTCCTAATGCGGTGATCTTTATGGAAAACGGTAACCGAATTACTACTGATGCCAATGGTCTGTTCTCGGTTAAGAACGTTCTACCGGGATACCACACTGGAGCTTTAGACCTGACTAGCCTTCCAGGTTACACCCTAGCTCCCAATACCCATTTCAATGAAGGCAACAGTCAATCCCGACTCGTGCGTTTAGAGCCTGGTGGTATGGCACGCATGAACTTTGCAGTCACCCCCACCTTCAACGAAGAGGATCAGCAATGAAATTAACCTATAATTATAACATATCTTGTAAACTACAGCTAATGGGAGCGATCGCTGGTAGCGTGACCATGGTGCTGTATCCTGCGATCGCTGAAGCTGAATCAACCCAAGCAGCAGAGGATAAATTACCAGTCATTGACCTGAATCCAACTCAACTACCTAGCCTTGATCTCAAACAAGAACTAATCCTCAGCTTCAATCCTGGTCTGGTTCCTTCCCTAAACCAAAATGATCTATCAACAACAATTGGTCTAAGACAGCGTTCCAGTTTTAACATCAACGATGGACAATTTCCTAGGGTCGATCTCA
>WTKN01000183.1 GCA_011524395.1 Moorena sp. SS36440bin_2 | reverse complement strand
CTCCCCACCCTTCCCACACTTCCATGTTTATTGATAAATATGATTGCCCGATCTTCCCCCATCTTTTCACACAGGAGTTTGGTAGGATATCTGTAAAAGTGTCCCTAAACGCACAACTATAAATCCCACAACTATACATCTCCTTCTCCTGCTATGCTTAAGAGACTAATTGGTGATCCAAACGCACGTAAGCTCAAACGGTACCAACCTGATGTTGTAGAAGTTAACCTCCTCGAAGAAGACATCCAGCACCTATCGGATGAACAACTTAGGGGCAAAACCGCAGAGTTTAAACAGCAGCTGGAAAAAGCCAACACTAGTCAAGAGCGTGATGAAATTCTTGATCAAATTCTCCCAGAAGCCTTTGCTGTAGTGCGGGAAGCAGGAAAGCGAGTGCTGGGAATGCGTCACTATGATGTCCAAGTCATGGGTGGCATTGTCCTGCACAAAGGGCAAATTGCGGAGATGAAAACTGGTGAAGGAAAAACCCTGGTGGCTACTCTACCAGCTTATCTCAATGCCATCGATAGTAAAGGGGTTCACATTGTAACCGTTAACGACTACTTAGCCCGTCGGGACGCGGAATGGATGGGACAAGTTCATCGCTTCCTAGGTCTGAGTGTGGGGCTGATTCAATCCGGCATGTCCCCGGTCGAGCGGCAAAAGAACTATGCCTGTGATATTACCTATAGCACCAACAGTGAATTAGGCTTTGACTATCTGCGGGACAACATGGCCACAGCCATGTCAGATGTGGTGCAACGTCCATTTAACTATTGCATTATTGACGAAGTAGACTCAGTACTGATTGATGAGGCCAGAACCCCACTGATTATTTCTGGGCAAGTGGAGCGACCGACTGAAAAGTACATTAAGGCCGCAGAAATTGTCCGCATGCTATATCCAGAAGATCCAGAGAATCCTGATAAACTAGGACACTACGAAGTTGATGAAAAAGCCCGTAACATCTTGATGACCGATGAAGGGTTTATCGAAGCAGAGCAACTTCTAGGGGTTAAAGATTTGTACGACCCCAAAGACCCTTGGGCTCATTATATTTCCAATGCCCTCAAGGCTAAGGAACTGTTTCAGAAAGATGTGAACTATATCGTGCGGAATGGGGAAGTAGTGATTGTAGACGAGTTCACTGGCCGGGTGTTGGCAGGACGCCGGTGGAGTGATGGTCTACACCAAGCCATAGAAGCCAAGGAACGGGTAGATATTCAAAATGAAACCCAAACCCTAGCAACCATTACCTATCAGAATTTCTTCTTGCTCTATCCCAAACTCGCCGGTATGACAGGTACCGCGAAAACAGAAGAAGCAGAATTTGAAAAAATCTACAACTTGCAAGTTACCATTATTCCCACTAACAAACCCTCTAAACGTCAAGACGTTTCCGATGTGGTTTACAAGACCGAGCCAGCTAAGTGGAGGGCAGTAGCAGAAGAATGTGCTGAACTCCATCAACAAGGACGCCCGGTACTAGTGGGAACCACCAGTGTAGAAAAATCTGAGTTGTTGTCGGGTCTGTTAGCCGAAAAGGGCGTACCCCATAACCTCCTCAATGCTAAACCCGAAAATGTGGAGCGGGAATCAGAAATTGTGGCTCAGGCAGGACGCAAAGGAGCCTTGACTATTTCCACCAACATGGCTGGGCGCGGAACAGATATTATTTTGGGAGGTAATGCTGACTTCATGGCACGGCTGAAGCTACGGGAATATTTTATGCCCAAAATAGTGCAGCCAGAGCAAGACGAAGCCTTTGCCCCCATAGGGGTAACTACTGCCAACCCTAAATCGGAGGCTGTTGGGTTTGCTCCAGGAAAGAAACCGAAAAGCTGGAAGGTTAGCCCTCAGATTTTCCCGACCAAATTGTCCCGGGAAACGGAACAAATCCTAAAAGAGGCAGTAAATTTTGCCGTTGAACAGTATGGAGAGCAAAGTTTACCGGAATTAGAAGCAGAAGAGAAATTAGCGATCGCTTCAGAAAATGCTCCCACCAATGACCCAGTGATTCAAAAGCTGCGGGAAGTCTATAAAGCAATTCAAGGGGAATATGACGCATTCACCACCCGAGAACATGATGAAGTGGTAGAAAAAGGTGGCCTGCACGTTGTTGGTACTGAACGTCATGAATCCCGCCGTATTGATAACCAGCTCAGAGGACGAGCTGGACGGCAAGGTGACCCTGGTTCTACCCGATTTTTCCTAAGTTTGGAAGACAATCTCCTGCGGATATTCGGAGGCGATCGCGTAGCAAGGATGATGGATATGTTCCGGGTTGAGGAAGATATGCCCATCGAATCCGGGATGCTCACCAGCTCCTTAGAAAATGCCCAGAAAAAAGTGGAAACCTTCTACTACGATACCCGGAAGCAGGTATTTGAGTATGACGAGGTAATGAACAACCAACGGCGGGCAATTTATGCAGAAAGACGGCGAGTGCTGGAAGGACTAGACCTAAAAGAACAAGTCATCCAGTATGCCGAAAAGACCATGAGTGATATTGTAGATGCCTACGTTAACCCAGAGTTACCACCAGAAGAGTGGGATTTAGAGAGCTTGGTAGCAAAGGTCAAAGAATTTGTCTACTTACTGCAAGATCTAGAACCACAGCATCTAGAAGATATGACTGTCGGGGAAATCAAAACCTTCCTTCATGAAGAAGTCCGCAAAGCCTACGATATCAAGGAAGCTCAAGTCGATCAAATCCAGCCAGGACTAATGCGACAAGCTGAGCGATTCTTTATCTTGAATCAAATCGATAACCTCTGGCGAGAGCATTTACAATCCATGGATGCCCTACGGGAGTCAGTGGGATTACGAGGTTATGGCCAAAAAGACCCCCTGATTGAGTATAAGCAAGAAGGCTATGAGATGTTCTTGGAAATGATGATCGATATCCGCCGCAATGTGGTGTACTCGCTCTTCCAGTTCCAGCCACAAATGCAACCACAAGCAGTGTAATGCCTTTTTAAGTTGAAGGTTTAAGAAGTTGAAGGTTTAAGGTTTAAGGTTTAAGGTTGAAGCTTGGAGGTTGCCTGGTTCCTTTAGCCTTTAAGCTTTAGGATTTAGCCTTTAACCTTGGTTAACTATAGTTGTCAGGAGTTACGAAAAACTGGGCATCAAACCCGATAACTTAATTTCCCCCGTTCATCTAAACTACTATACAACTGGAAGGCTCTCCCCATCAGGGATATAGTGATTGAGCCTTTAAATTATTTACCCATGTTGGTTGTTGAAGTATGTTGGCAAAGAGGCCTTCGGGTTTACTGTAATTATCGGGATTAGACTGAGGCAACAGGTGGGGCAGGGTTCGGGATGGATGCGATCGCGCCGTAGTTCCTGCCAGTGATTGGTAGTGGGTCGCGATCGCGCAATTAAAAACTATACTTCCCTTGCTATAAATTGATGGGGTATAGGTACAGTTGAAGGTAGTGATAAACATGTAGTGATGGCTTAATCAACCCGACAAACATTTATTATAATGATGAACAAAATTCCAAATAGCTCCTAGGTGATTTTCTAATTTTTTGGAAAATCAGGACTTACGCACTTACGCTATATATAGCGTGTAAAGTCGAGGAAAAACCAAATTAATCCCTAAAGGGGAAAAACAGATAAAGTAAATGATAATCTCAAGGGAGAAACCAACTAAAAAAATAATGGTAATAAAGATTGGACAAGCTAGATTACTGTCAATATTTGTTGAGTAGCCAAAACAATTACACCATAACTAATTTGGCAGAGAATCTACCAAAAATAAGTCATGCTCAAATTAACCGATATTTAAAAAACGAAAAAATTACTCCTAAGACGTTGTGGTTAAATGTAAAAGAATATATTGAAGTAGATAAAAACGGCTATCTAGTATTTGACGATACAGTTTTGGATAAAAACCATTCCCATAAAATAGAATTGGTGCGAAAACAAGACAGTTGACGGGTGGGAATAACCATCACGATAGTCTTTAATCCAGACCACTGGGACTGTTTGTACAAATCTTCATCTATCTGTTCGAGAGAAACCGCCCAAACAGCCGCGCTTTTCAGTACGATGGTGTCCTGATTCTACCCTCACATCCAACGCTATACTCGATGCCCTCAAAGCTATTATCCACAGCAGTCTCAAACCATTGCTTTACCTGCTCGAATAAAGTGGGATGATTCCCTTTGAGAGCCAAAACATAATCAGCACCTTTGGCACGAATACTATGGGCTATCTGATGCTGAGTACCCATAGCATCAATAGTAATGATGCACCCACAGATGTCCAATAATTCTAGTAAAGCTGGGATGGCTGTAATTTCATTAGT
>WTKN01000440.1 GCA_011524395.1 Moorena sp. SS36440bin_2 | reverse complement strand
CTACACTACTACTCATCCTTCTCTTTTTGTCAACCCCATCACCTGAATACTTACTTTTTCATTTTTGATTGTCTGTGATTGTGGGTAGCCCTTTCAAGACAAACCTAACAACCTACAGACATAGAGTACTGCTTTGGGTGACCATCTTTATTAAGAGCTGGCCAAATTTTTGAGTTATAGTATAAATAAACAATAAAGTCTTACAATAAATTTAATCAGGCTAGATCTGGTATTATGTCCAGTAACATCGATAGTGTACGTGGGTAATTGATAATTGGTAATCGGGAATTGGTAAGTGTGATTACTACCAAACTATTCCCTATTTACCCTTACCGGTTACTAAAATAAACAACAAATAACACTACCGAAACAACCGGACACGATCTGACAGGTTAGTCGCTTTTTCCTAAAATACGGTTATGGCATTTAGATACTCTACCAGTGGTGCTACATCAGTCATTTCCAGAAGAGTAGCTGAAAAATCTTCTACTTATTCTCCTAGCAAGAATGAACTCCATGATGTCCAGGAGCCGATTATCACTGCTCCTCTAGAAGTGCGCCGAATTATAGAGCGAGTATTGCAAGCAGAAAAGGATAAACTCTATATGAAAACTCCCCGTAACATTAATGATGATATCCTAAAAATTGTCAAGGAAGAAGTTCAATGAAGCTGCTATCGATTCAGCTATGTAATTTTCGTCAGTTTTATGGTAAAACTCCCGTCATTGTGTTAGCTAGTGGCGAGCGAAACACTACGATTATTCATGGGAATAATGGTGCTGGTAAGACTACCATACTGAATGCCTTTTCTTGGGTGCTCTATGAAAAGTTTAGTGCTGCTTTTGCTTCAGAAGACCAACTGCTGAATAAGCGAGCTCTTGCTGAAGCTCAGTTCAATAAACCAGTAGACTGTTGGGTAGAAGTGGCATTTGAACATAATAATAAACGCTACCAAGTCAAACGTCTATGTCGTACTTACAAAACTGAGGTAGGAGTCGAGCAAGGTAACACAGAATTGTATCTACAAATCGCTGGAGATGATGGGCGCTGGTTATTGCCTCAACAACTACCTGAGGATATTATTGGTCAAATTTTACCAGCTAGTTTGCACCAATACTTCTTTTTTGATGGGGAACGAATTGAACAACTGGTACGCTCGGATAAAAAGTCGGAAGTTGCGGAAGCAACCAAGACCTTGCTAGGGGTAGAAGTTTTAAATCGCTCCATTAAACATTTAAGGGAAGCGAAAAAAACCTTAGACTATGAATTGTCTTTAATTGGCGACTCGGAAACTAAGCAATTGCTGAAACAACAGCGAAAATCGGAAAAGACGAGCCAGAGTCTACTAAAGCGTCAAAGGGAAATCAAGCAGGAGTTAGAGGATAAAGATGAGCTAAAGAAGACAATTGGTCAACGGTTATTAGAACTCGGTGGCGCTCAGGAGTTACAACAGCTGCGGGATGAACTAGAAGCTAGGGAAAAGTTAATTAGAGAACAGCTAAAACAAAGCCAACATATTTTGAAACGAGCTATATCCACTCGTGGCTATACCGTGCTGCTCTCAGAGGTAAGCTCAACTTTTCAAGAGATTGTCAAAGACTTAATCACTGACAGAGGAGAATTACCTGTTGGGATTAAGCAGCAGTTTGTTGGGGATTTACTTAAACACAAGCGCTGTATCTGTGGTGTAGAATTAACTGAGGGAACTCATGCTCATCAGCAAGTAGCAGCCTGGATGGATAAAGCCGGAATGGCTGAAGTGGAAGAAAATGCAATAAGGATGGGTTCCCAAGTTGATGCAATTAGCCAACAGGTGCCTGAATTTTGGCAGGATGTTGACCAAGAACAAGATAATATTGCTCAGGGAAGAACTGAGCTTTCTAGAATTGAGACCCAACTAGATGATATCAAGAAAAAGTTACGTAACTTTCCCGATGAGGATATTAGTCTGCTCCAACAACAGTTGGATGAGATAGATACTAGGATTCGGGAGCTAACTCTAGAACAAGGAGGGAATCAACAACAACTTGAACAGTTGGATACAGACATTGACTTAAAGGATAAGCAGATTGCTAAGCACAAAATGAATGAAAGTAAGCAGGCGTTGATACAGCGACGGATTGCTGCTGCTCAAGATTCTATTGAACGGTTAATTGAAGTTAGGGAACGTTTAGAAACTCAGTTTCGGACTTCTTTGGAAAAGCGGGTTCAGGAGATATTTATCTCTATTTCCTTTACACCCTACATTCCTAAGTTGAGTGATAAGTATGAGTTGACTTTAGTAGAAAGTACTCTTGGGTTAGAAAACCTAGTTGCTGCGTCTACGGGAGAAAATCAGATTCTAAGTTTATCCTTTATTGGGGGAATTATTGACCGAGTTAGGGATTGGAGTCAAGAGCATTCTCTGATGGGACCTGATAGTAGCACTTTTCCTATTGTAATGGATTCTCCCTTTGGAAGCTTGGATGAAATCTATCGTCGGCGAATTGCTAATATCTTACCTAGACTGGCGAATCAATTAGTAGTTTTAGTGACTCAGACTCAGTGGCGAGGAGAAGTGGCTGACGAGATACTTCCTTTTCTTGGTAAAGAGTATGTGTTGACTTACAATTCTCCTAAGTCTGATTGTGATGAAGATATTATTGAGCTAGCTGGAAATCGTTATGATTTGGTAAGGCGTAGTCCAAATCAGTTTGAATATACTGAGATTGTCGAGGTCGATTATGAGTAAGTATTCAGCTTATGCGTTATGCGATTGGCCGTAGGCCACGCCAAAGGCGATTAGCCCAAAGGGCGTTGGCTAGCGAGTCACGCAAAGCTTCCGCCAAAGGCGATCGCATAGCATATAGTAATCCGATTTATTAATCCTGACTCCCTAATCCCTAATCCCTAATCCCTGCTCCCTGCTCCCTGCTCCCTAAAACCCACTGGCAAAAGTACCTGAGAGAATTAATAACAGCTACATATAGTATAGCTAAAGCCATGTCTTATAGTGAATTTACTCTAGATACACTTAAACATCAATTTAACCTATCGATTCAAGAACGAGTTAACTTATTTGAATCAGTTGAACCAGTTACTCCTAGCCCTTTATTGAAAGAGATTCTAGCCGAAAACCTACCTCTAGGATTGGAGATCGATACCGAAAAAGCCCGCTCTGAATTGATTGTTGCTCCTATTTTAGTGGAAATTCGCAAGCAATTTAACCGTCAAATCAGCCTTTTCTCTGGTACAGATTTTACTATCGATAAAAGTAAAGGGCTAAACGGTAGGTGTGATTTTATCATTAGTCATTCTCCTGAACAGTTCGATGTTACTGCTCCCATTGCTATTTTAGTTGAAGCAAAAAACGATAACCTTAAATCCGCTATCCCCCAGTGTATTGCTGAAATGGTTGCTGCTCAAGTTTTTAATGAGCACAAAAATAATCCTATTCCGTTTATCTATGGTGGAGTTACAACTGGTAGCCTCTGGAAATTTATGAAATTAGTTAAAAATTCGGTTTATATTGAGTCAGAAGAACACTTTATTGGTAATTTACAGGCTCTGCTCGGTATTCTATCACACATTATTAATAGCACTCGCCCTCAATCTCTTGCTGAAACCTAGTGATAACTATCGGATAGTCGCTATAAAAGTCTGTAACTAAAATAGAGACTACATCAAGGGATAAGCAATAAGATTATCGGTTTTATTTTATTAAAATTGTTATGATTATCAAAATTAATAAAATTTATTATCGTATTTTAATATGTTGATGCTCCTTCTGGAGAATAGGTTGAATTGCCACAACTAGTCAATCTTATTGAAGTGACTAGGGTTGAGGGTTACCTTGCTGCTTATGTAGAATAAGATAAGGGTTAAATTATACTATACTATTGTAAGTTTGAACATCATTTAACGTAAAACTTAGAACTTAAGCTGATAGCTGACGACTAAATGCTTACAATAGCACTCGATCGCGTAATCACTGCACAATAGAATAGTTGTTTGCTCTTTCTCCTACTATGTCCATTGTACTAACCGATACCAAAAACTTACTCTCTGACCTAATTGCTCAATATGGCTCCCGTGTCGATTACTTAGCTATTCGCTTAGAAGAAGCCGAAGGAACTAGCATTTTATTACGGGGTGACAAGATCGAAACCCTTAGTGAAGGTCTGTCTATCGGTGGACAAGTAAGAGCATGTTATAAGGGAGGGTGGGGTTTTTCGAGTTTTAACCAGCTTAGCGCTATTAAAGAACGAGTCGAAGATGCGATCACAGCAGCTAGGATTGTGGGTAATGAAGAAACCACCCTTGCTCCCATTGAACCAAGACAGGATGTTTGTCAGTTACCCCTGACTGGTACAGACCCTAGACAAATTCCCTTGGCGCAGAAGAAAGCATTATGCGATCGCTACAATCAAATTCTCAGAAGTTATGACAGTAGCATTGCTACTACTTCTGTCCGGTATGGGGATGTTAACCAGCGCATCATCATTGCTACTTCCGAAGGTACCCTGATAGAGCAGTCTTGGGCAGATCTGGAAATGCGTTTTGCTGCTACTGCTCGTAATGGTGATACTGTCCATACTGGTAGAGAAACCATTGGCTCTCGCCAAGGCTATGAAGACCTGACCAATCTTGATCAACAAGTCCATGGAGCAGCTCAACGTGCGATAGATGCTCTGTCATTACCACCAGTTACGGGTGGTAATTATACAGTAGTCATTGACCCCATCCTGACTGGTTTGTTTGTCCACGAAGCCTTTGGACACCTATCTGAAGCGGACATGGCTTATGAAAATCCTGACTTACTAGAAGTGATGAGTATAGGGCGTCGTTTTGGCCCAAAAGAATTACAAATCTTTGATGGAGCTGCTCCCCAAGGACACCGGGGTAGCTATTTTTACGATGATGAAGGCACTCCAGCCACTACCACTCAGTTGATTAAAGATGGTGTATTAGTTGGACGTCTTCACTCCCGTGAAACTGCTGGTAAGTTAGGCGAAACCCCTACTGGTAATGCTCGTTGTCTCAATTACCACTATCCTCCAATTGTTCGGATGACTAATACTTGGATAGGACCTGGAGCCACTCCAGTAGCAGAGTTATTCGATGATATTACAGTAGGAGTCTATGCTCGAAATTGGCTAGGAGGTATGACTAATGGTGAAATGTTTACCTTTAGTGCTGGAGAAGCTTGGATGATTCGCAATGGTCAAATTGCTGAACCTGTGCGAGATGTTACTCTTTCTGGTAATGTGTTCAAGACCTTAGCTGATATTGAAGCTATTGGTGATGATTTCTATTGGGATGAATCCGGTGGCTGTGGTAAAGGTGGACAAAGTGGCTTAGCTGTAGGTTGTGCAGGACCAAGTTTAAGGATTCGGAATGTGGTAGTTGGTGGAGAAGCTGAAGGTTGAAGGTTTTCTATCAGAATTAAGAATGCGCGAATTTAGAATTTAGAATGAAGAATTATACATTCTCGTTCTTCCGTGCTTATTATCCTAAATAAACAGTCTGTTAAGAGGCAAAAGCGGCTCTGGTAAAAGATCACAGTGGTCAGAGAATGAGTATGCAACGCTTGGTGATATCACCTACACAGTGTCAAGACCAAGGGATTGTTTTAACTGATGCCCAACAGCATTATCTAATTAGAGTGTTGCGGCTGAGAAAAGGCGATCGCTTTATTGCTATGGATGGAGAGGGTGGCTGGTACGTTAGCGAGCTAGAAGGTGATTTGACTCAAGCTAAAATTGTGGCATCTGAGCACATTCAAACGGAATTGCCTAAACAGGTAACCTTGATGGCGGCTATGCCTAAAGGGAGTGGATTTGAGCAAATTTGTCTGATGGCAACGGAGTTGGGAGTTACTCGGATTGTGCCGTTGAAAAGCGATCGCACGTTACTCAATCCTAGTCCTCAAAAGCTCCAGAGGTGGCGACGGATTACCCAAGAAGCAGCAGAGCAATCAGAACGGGAAGTTGTACCGAAAATTCTTGACCCTGTTGACTTTTCCGATAGTCTTCAATTACCGGAAACCCTAGAAGCCTATCGCTATATTTGTGTAGCTCGGGGAAAGGCTCCCCATCTACTCAATTGCTTATTAGATTTACGATTAGGATTGGATACTGGTCAAACAGACCCTGCTCAACACCCTGGCATTGTCATTGCTACCGGACCGGAAGGTGGTTGGACAACTCAAGAGCTAGAACAAGCTACTGCTGCTGGATTTATCGCTGTTTCTCTAGGAAGTCGTATCCTCCGAGCTATCACTGCTCCTATTGTTAGCTTGTCTATAGTAGCAGCAGTGTTGGAATCATCAGTTAAGGCAAACGGTTAGGATTTTGCTTAAGCAATTAATAACATCCATCGGCATCGGACATCGCTTTTTGAAAACTATAGTGCTAATGTAAATTACCTTCAACAAAAATAGCGCTAGATAATTTTTGTTCTGAAAAACTATAGCGCGAGTTTAAAAAAAAGATTAAATCCAATTACTTTATATATCCATTAAATCTTAAATAAACTTAGCGCTATAGTAAGGCTTCCATCCATAAAACCCAAAATTAAATTAGCGCTATAGTATAGCTATCAACCCTAATCATCCCATATAGTCTTTACCACCCTTAAAAGAATAGCGCTATTTAAATTCCCGGTATCACTTTGTAAATTTTTGTAAAAATTTTGCACAGACAGAAATAATGTGTTAATTTAAGTATAGCGCTAATTAAAGGAGCAAAAAAAATGACAGTGGTCGGAACTACCCAAGCAGCTTTTCTTCTAGGGATTTGTGTTCAACGAGTCCGTCAACTTCTCAAAAATGGCAGAATTAAGGGCGCTCAAAAAGTTGGCAGATTTTGGCAAATTCCCCTATTTAATGGCTTGCCCAAGGTCAGTCCCGGTCGCCGTGGACCAAAGGGAACCTGGAGAAGAGGTTTCCAAAAGGTGGCCACTTATGTCCATGTCAACCAGAACATCATTAGGCAAAATAAAAAGAACAACACCTACGAGCCTGTACTAACCGTCAAACAAGGTAATCGAAACACCTACGGTCATTATGTGGAAATCAAAGGACCGTCTCGGTTAGTTTATCAACCCAATTGTCCCAAGAATTGTGGAGCTACAGTGTGGCTGGAAGTTGATCCTTCTGTGGAAATTTTGACCAAACTTTTTGGCTAGTGGGACTTTACTATTTTTGGGTCTTTTTAGGGGTTTGTAGCAGTTGAAAAAAATATCCTTATACCTTCCACAATCTCCCAAAATGTGTGTTAGATTAAAAACATGGCACTCATTCCACTCCGTAAGGCGGTCGAACTTACGGGACTCTCCAAAAATACACTAAGGAAATACGCGGACGATGGAACGCTCAAATGCGAAAAGACGCCGGGAGGAACAAGACTGTTCGATGTTGAAAGCTTGCTCACTTTCGGAAAGTGTCAAACAAGCACTGAGTCTAGTCAGTCTACAATTTGCTACTGCCGAGTCAGTTCTACCAAACAAAGAGACGACCTCGCCCGCCAAATCGCCTACATGCACTCCCTGTTTCCACAAGCCGAAATCATCAAAGATATCGGCTCAGGACTCAACTATAAAAGAAAAGGGCTTCGAGCCATACTGGAACGAGTTGTGCGCGGAGATCAGCTCACAATTGTTGTTGCCTGTAGAGACACACTTACCCGATTTGGGTTTGAACTCATTGAGTACTTGGTTAGAAGTTACCGTAAGAGTAGTGCAGCCTTTATAGTTGGTAAATTATGCAGCATAGGGTAAAGGTTTTGTAGTAAGGCTGCACTACTCTAAGGTTTCATCTCCGGTCGGCATCAACGGTGGAAAAATCATGGGATCCGACCAGCCTGAAAGTTCTCCAGAATCAGAACTTACCGCAGATCTTCTCTCCATCATTCACGTCTTCTCCTGCCGTGTCCACGGATTCAGGAAATACGGGTCAAAAATCAAAAAAGATCCGGATATTCCTCAGTGCTGAACAGCGATATACTGTTCGCAAGTGGTTTGGAGTTTCCCGTTATGTTTTTAATAAAACCGTCAAAATACTGGAAAATGGTGAAACAAAAGCTAATTGGAAAGCCATCAAAACTGACATTTTGAATAGCCTCCCAGAGTGGTGCAAGACAGTACCTTATCAGATTAAATCTATAGCGATAAAGGATGCCTGCACCGCCGTAAGGGAGGCCAAGAAAAAATCTAAAAAGACTGGGCAGGTGAACCGAGTGAGATTTAGATCTCGTAAAAATCCTGTTCAGTCTTGCTACATTCCTAAGTCGGCTGTATCTAGTAAAGGGATTTATCATACAAAACTGGGTGGATTAACCTTTGCCGAAGCACTTCCAGATGATATTGGAGATTGTCGATTCACTAGCACCAATGGGAACTACTATCTGACAGTCCCTCATAAGACTATTCAGGTAAAATCCGAAAACCAAGGTAGAGTAGTAGCTTTAGATCCTGGTGTTAGAACATTTTTGACGCTATTTAGTGAGAATTCTGTAGGGAAAATTGGTTGTGGAGATTTTTCTCGAATTCAACGACTTTGCTCTCACCTTGATAGTCTCTTATCCAAGATAAGTAAGGCGTCTCGGAAGCAGAAACGTCGAATGACGAAAGCTGCTAGGCGGATAATAATCAGGATTCGAAACCTAATCAATGAGTTGCATCACAAAGCTGCTCGCTTCCTAGTTGACAACTTTGACGTTATATTACTTCCCACCTTTGAAACTTCAGAAATGGCAAGGAAAGGAAATAGGAAGATTAGGTCTAAAACTGTCCGTAATCTTCTCTCCTTCGCTCATTACCGGTTCAAAGAGTTTCTTAAGCATAAAGCTATTGAGACAGGGAAGACAGTCGTGGATGTCTGCGAAGCCTATACCAGTAAGACTGTTAGCTGGACGGGTGAGTTGATCAATATTGGTGGCAGTAAAGTAATCAGATCTAAGATTGATGGCCAGACAATGGATAGGGACATCAATGGCGCTCGCGGGATATTCCTGAGAGCTTTGGTAGATACACCCTGGCTGAGGAATCAGCTTGCATTGGCGGGCGAGGGTCTATCTTGGTAGACTTTGGTAGCTAAAAAGTATCGGAACTAGCGGTGAATCGTTCTCCCAATCTGGGGTGAGCGCTCATGTCAGTGTAAGATTGTGTCAAATTTTATTGGCGCTGATTGCTGTTAAGACCTTCTTGCCTTGCTGCCTTCTGCCTTAAAAAGATAAGCAAAGTACTTCACCCAATTAAAAACTGCTATACTATTTATTGATATAAGTATACTTGTGGAATGTAGGATAGAGTTCCATCAGCAATCTTTATTTATATAAAAATCTATCACAGCAGCTTCAATTTGGGATAGAATATTTGCTATAGAAAGAGTAAAGCTTCTTATATCAATAAATTTGGAACTGGTTATAAAGTTATTTTTTGTCGTTTTTCCGAAAATACTTTTAGACTGTGACAAGTAATTTTGATTCAAAGAAAACCGTAGTTGTTGCTGAATCTGATCCGGCTGACTACACAACAATTGCGGAGGCGATTAAAAATGCCCAACCTGAAACCAGAATTTTAGTAAAGCCAGGGATTTATAGAGAAAGCATTGTTATTGATAAATCTCTAGAAATTTTAGGAGATGGGAAAGTCTCCGATATTGTTATTGAGGCCACTAATCTGAACTGCATTCTGATGCAAACAGACTATGCAATAGTGCGAGGCTTAACTTTGCGAGAATGCACTGTAGGTGTGTGTGTCCCCAAGGGACAGTTAATCCTTGAAAATTGTGATCTGACCGCCTATGACTGTGGTATATTTATTTGTGATTCTAAAGCAAATCCCATTATTCGTCGCTGCTGTATTCATGATGGACAAGGTAACGGGATTCAGATTCAAGATAATGGTCAAGGAGTAATAGAAGACTGCGACATCTATGGCAATGCTGATACAGGAGTTGAGATCTCTAAAGGTAGCAATCCGATTATCCGTAACTGTCGTATTTATGATGGTAAACAAACCGGAGTCTGGATTACAGACAATGGATTGGGAACCATAGAAGACTGCGACATCTATGGGAATACTTATCGAGGAGTCGATATCGATACAGGTAGCAGTCCCACCATCCGTAGCTGTCGGATTTATGATGGTAAACAAACCGGAATTTTGATTACAAACAATGGATCAGGCACTATAGAAGACTGCGATATCTATGGCAATACTTATGGAGGAGTTGATATTGATACAGGTAGCAATCCCACCATCCGTAGCTGTCGGATTTATGATGGTAAACAAAATGGAATTTGGATTACAGATAATGGATTAGGTACCATAGAAAACTGCAATATCTATGGCAATACTTATCAAGGAATTAAGATCACTAAAGATAGCACTCCCACTATCCGTAGCTGCCGGATTTATGATGGTAAAAAAACCGGATTTTTGATTACAGACAACGGATTAGGTACCATAGAAGACTGCGACATCTATGGCAATACTTATCCAGGACTGGCGATCACTAAAGGTGGCAATCCTATTATCCGTCGCTGTCGGATTTATGATGGTAAACAAACCGGAGTTTGGATTACCGACAATGGATTAGGAACTATAGAAGACTGTGACATCTATGGCAATACTTATCGAGGGGTTGATATCGATACAGGTAGCAATCCCGCTATCCATAGCTGTCGGATTTATGATAGTAAAAAAAACGGAATTTGGATCACAGACAATGGATTAGGCACCATAGAAGATTGTGAAATCTATGGCAATACTTATGGAGGAGTTGATATTGATACAGGTAGCAATCCCATTATCCGTAGCTGTCGGATTTATGATGGTAAACAAAATGGAATTTGGATTACAGACAATGGATTAGGCACTATAGAAGACTGCGATATCTATGGCAATACTTATCAAGGAGCTAAGATCACTAAAGGTAGCAATCCTACCATCCGTAGCTGTCGGATTTATGATGGCAAACAAACCGGGATTTTGATTACAGACAATGGATTAGGCACCATAGAAGACTGCGGCATCTATGGTAATATTTATCCGGGAGTGGGGATCACTAAAGGTGGTAACCCTACTATCCGTAGCTGTCGGATTTATGATGGTAAAAAAAACGGAGTTTGGATTACAGATAATGGATTAGGAACCATAGAAGACTGCGATATCTATGGCAATGCTGCTCCAGGAGTTGAGATCACTAAAGGTAGCAATCCCACGATCCGTAGCTGTCGGATTTATGATGGTAAAAAACCCGGTATTTTGATTACAGACAATGGATTAGGCACTATCGAAGATTGCGAAATCTATGGCAATGCTGCTCCAGAAGTTGAGATTGATAAAGGTAGCAATCCCACTTTTCGTCGCTGTCAACTCGAAAACCACCCTTTCCCAGGAAGCAAAATTGAAAAAGGACGTAATCCATTCTTTCGTCTATTCTTATGACTAATAAACCCTTATAGTTAGGAATTGCTAGTATACTAGGTCTTTCTATTGCCTTATGGCCTAAATTTTGAGGCATGATCAGTTTGAACAAAATTGCGACGCATTCCCCCACCTGGCTATCGCCACGCTACGCGAACGTTCAGGTGGGGGTTAAGGAACAATCCACTGTCAGTTACCAAAATCTGGAACACTAATTGTTTGGTTGTCGTCTAATTTTTTGCAAGCTAAAATATTAAGTATAGGAGATTTTGTAGACCCGTGAAAACGCCAACTAAAGTCATAAGAACTGATAAGTGGCAACTTAATCCGAACTCCGATCAAAGACTACTATTCGGGGAAACGGTTAGGGTGTATCGCCGTGCTTGTCGATACTTGGTTGGCATGATTTATACTCACTGGCCTGCATTAGGGGAACTAACAGCGGATCAGCTAACTCCAGCTGTAGAGAAATTGATGCATCAGACAGCTAAACGTCCTAGTATCAAGTACCCCCAATTCAATAAAGCCTTTTACAAATTCCCCAGTTACTACCGTCGGGCTGCGATTCGGCAAAGCCGACGCTTCGCGAACGCATTTGCTGCCGGTCAAGTTAGTAGTTTTGTGACCCGTTACCGCGAATGGCAATCGGGAAACAGAAAAAGAAGGGATGCTAAACCTCCAAAGCTGAATGCAGAGACCGGCTGTTATCCATCCCTGTATAAAGGACAATGTTACAAGCTACATGGTTATGACCAAGTAGAAATCAAGGTCTTCAATGGTTCTGACTGGATTTGGACTACTGTTCAAATTGTTGGACTAAGAGAACGGCACCTGGTTGCGACCAATAAAATGATGTCACCTTCATTGGTCTTCAATGAAAGGGTTTGTTATTTATCCGTTCCATTTACATGTAAGCCAGAAAAGCGAAAACCAGAGGCCAATGTAACAGCGGTAGACCTTGGCATCAATACTACTGCAACAATAGCGGTTGTCACTCATGGCGGCACTGTAATCCACCGCGAATTTCTTCATCCGGGGAGAGACATAGACCGTAGGGACAAACGACTAAAATCTGTATCTATGCGCGCGCGTCAAACCATGGGGAAAGGCGGAAAACTTTATAAGGGATTCTGCTCTTTGACCTATGACAAGTGCCGACGAATTAACCATCAAATCGGTCACATTGTTTCTAAGCGAATTGTTGAGATTGCTGAGCAATTTAACTCCGTTCGCGTAGCGTGGCCTACGGCCTTAGCTATCGTATTTGAGAATCTCAAAGGATGGAGACCAAAAAGCGGCAAGAAACGGTCTAACCTTCGGCAAAGATTCCACGGATGGCTCAAAGCTAAAATTCGTAATTTTACAGAAATGAAATGGACTGAATTAGGAGGGAAAGTAGTAGAGGTTGTTGCAGCTTATACCTCCAAGCTTGCCTATGATGGTTCTGGTACAGTCAAACGCGATTCAAAAAATTATGCCCTAGCAACCTTCCCCTCAGCTAAGCGCTTCAATGCAGACCTCAACGGCGCTTACAATATCGGTGCTAGAGGTGTGCTTAAACTCGTTCGCAGAAATGACAACGAGGGTCGTAAAGCGCAAAAGATCTCGACGACCGCCTAGAAGCTGGGCTTGTCTATGTGACTTGTGGACTAGCGGTAGTCTCAGGTTAGCATAAGACACCCCCACCTCGGTAACCCAAGGTGGGGGAAGCTTCATAGACTGGGCAATTATCAATAATTATAAGTTAATGACATGAGGTGAATTGGGATAACTTTTTCAGTCCAATTCGTTTACTGTCGTAAATTTCAGCAATTTTTGATGATCGTGCCTACACACCAGGAGTGTTGATCACCATAGGGCTAGCTTAATCAACTTCAGTCCAATTCGTTGACTATCGGAAATTTCAACAATTTTAGAAATAATGCGATCGCATTCAATTCTATTCCCTACTCTCCTCAGATTTTTCCTCCATAGGCTCAGGTAAATCAAAAATAATAATAAATTCACCATCGGGCATGAGTCGTTTAAGCGCCTGCAAGTGACCCTCCGCATCAGACCGGTTCCGGTAACGACCAACAACGACCCGTTGCATCTTGGGCAATAGGTGAATGACCGCCCATGGATAGAGGCGTTGGGAGTAAGTCATAATATTAAGTTATCTCCTTAACTGGGGGACTAGAGCCAGCCCCAGAGCTTGCAAAATCCTGGCTGGCTCTTAACGTTTTCACGTCTATCATTCTATTATAACATATAAATAATCTTTAATTATAACATATTTTAAAAAATTTTGTAACAAACTTGTGAGGGAGCAGGGAGTAGGGAGCAGGGAGCAGGAAGTAGAGAGATAAGGGAGGTTTTGATTAGCGCTAGATAAATTCGGCCAAAGTATAGCGCTAATTTAACCCACTCCCCTAATTATCCTAAATACCCCTTAGCCTTTAAAAATATCAGCGCTAGATAAATTCGGACAAAGTATAGCGCTAACTTAAAGTGATACCTTAATTATCCTAACTATCCCTTAACGCTTTAAAAGGTTAGCGCCTTAAAGCCATAAAACTAGCGCTATACTATTAACAGGGTTCCAGTAGCATATCCTTAGGAGCTACCTAATTTCTAACACTGGTGACATCAGACCTAACCCTATGCTTAAGCAAATTGCTGATGCCTTTGAGCACCATGATTATCAAACTGCTGCGCGATTAATTAAAAAACTTCTGAAGCAAGAGCCCAATAATCCCTGGACACAGCTTTATCTAGGACGGCTCCAGGAAGTCAGAGGTAAGCTACAAGCAGCCGAAAGAATCTATCGACAGTTACTGAAAGGAACACCTGTTCCTAAAATTATGGCGCAAGCTCGTCAGGGACTAGCACGCATAGAAGCTACAGCAAAAGAACAGCGCCGAGAAGCCTTAGCCCAAGCAACTGCTGACCCTGAAAGTAATCAATTGGGAGTATTAGTCCTAAAGCCGATCAGCCAACAAGACAAACCAAAAGCAGCTCAAAACTTAGCTCGTATCCTGGCAATAGACCCTTACACCGCAAGGCTACAGCTACCTACTAGAGGCTGGCGTTTATATCGCACTGGACCTGTGGGAGAACTGAAGTATTATGGCTCCTTACTGCGAGAAGCATCAATAAAATGTTTGTGGGCATCTCTAACAGATATCAAAACAATTAATATCTATCAAGTTAAGTATTTTTCTGACAGTAGTGACCAGGAAACTACTGTAGTTTGTAACAACTCTCAGGGACAGTTAGGGTCTTTTACCTTTAACTGGTCGGAAGTGACCCAACGAGTAGACGGACGGTTGCCTTTGTTTGAGAAGGTAGTAGACTTAGATGCGCGACGGAATTTAACTCGTAAAACCCAAACCTTAGACTATGCCATGGTTTGTGACTTGCATTTACCACAGCGCCACAGTATTCTCAGACTATGCGATCGCAATTATCAATTTCAGCAAGGAATTGCTCTAACCCCCAACTCAGTTTCTCGTCAGAACAAGCAATCCCAAGACTCTCATATACACCAAAGCACTACAAGAGTCAACTGGAACAACTTAGCTAATTATTTAAATGTTCGGCTACTTGAGAAACCAGTATGGTCTGACTTTACCACCTTTGCCCAAACTGCTCTAGACTACCAAGATCTGCTAGAAAAATTGGAGTCTCATATCGACTTATTTCGCCTGGTCGAGACTCCTTGGGATCCAGCATTTCAGTTATATAGTGGATTAGTCTTTCTTGAGCTCTAATCCTAATAACTAATCTATTAACGAGGGGTCTGCATCTGAGCAGCCATATCCAGGAACTTATTCATGCTAGGACCAGGACGACGACGAGGCATGATCATTGGTACATATTTGGTGGCAAAGGTCGCTTCCGGTTGTCCTTTTGCCTTGTTATTCACAACTGCTGCTGCTGAAGTGATTGCCGCTACTGGTGTTGGCTCAGGAGCAGCTGCCTTTTTTTTAGCTTCTGCTTCAGCTTGCTTGTTAGCCTTTGCTTCAGCCTTAGCCTTTGCTAGTTCTTCTTTCTTGGCTTGACGAGCAGATTTGGGCTTAGGAGCTTCAGTTGTTGCTACTGGGGTCGGAGTTTCTGCTGCTGCCTCAGCTGTTGCTACTGGGGTCGCAGTTTCCACTGTTGCCTCAGCTTTAGCCGGTTCTGGCTTCTGTTCTACCGCCGGTTGCTGGGGGGTGCTAGTTTCGCTTTCGTCTAGCTCCAGGTAGAATCCCTTGGATTTTTTTTTGCCCTTAAAGAAATTTACCATTTACAAATACCTCTCTAAATTAGTTTTAATGGAAGCTATTACCAGAGTGCGAGTCACGCAAAGCTTCCGCGCTTATGCGATTAGCCCGAAGGGCGTTGGCTAGCGAGTCACGCAAAGCTTCCGCGCTTATGCGATTAGCCCGAAGGACGTTGGCTAGCGAGTCACGCAAAGCTTCCGCGCTTATGCGATTAGCCCGAAGGACGTTGGCTAGCGAGTCACGCAAAGCTTCCGCGCTTATGCGATCGCAACTGGGGCTACAAGCTCGGCCCAGGACATATATCGGTAAGCGGTAATCGGTAAGCGGTAATTGTGCTGAATACTTACTGATCACCTTTACCAACTAACCATTTACTACAAACCCGACTCTGTCCTGGCTTAAGTCAATAGCCTCACTGCTGATCTTGGGTGACTAGTCGTTTGATGAAACTTAACCAAACGTTGCATTTGTATAGTAATTATGAGTGATTCCTTCAATTATTGCAACAATTTAGAAACTTTTGTTCATCAAACTTTACATTAAGCCCTTGATAAGTATATTTGCTTAGATATTTAGAGCTAAAGACCACCAGGTAATTTAGAAAAGTTTACGATTCTCTCAGAATTTTGGGGAAAGCTATGGAAATTCAACGGATTGCTGAAGTTTTGCGCAATGGTCAACCAGATCAGTCTTTGACCATTCAAGGCTGGGTACGGACAAAACGGGCATTAAAGGACTTTGCTTTCATGGAAGTCAACGATGGCTCCTCCATGGCAAATTTACAGGTAGTGCTCAATCCAGACTTGTCAGATTATGAGACTATCGTGAAGCAGCTTAATACTGGCTCATCAGTAGAAGTCACTGGTATACTAGTAGAGTCTCTTGGCAAGGGACAGCGAATTGAACTCAAAGCATCCTCGGTGAAAGTGTATGGGGAAGCAGATGCGAATTATCCCCTACAGAAGAAACGCCACTCCTTTGAGTTTTTGCGCACCATTAGCCATTTGCGATCGCGTACCAATACCCTAGGTGCAGTGTTCCGAGTGCGGAATGCCTGTTCCAGTGCCATTCATCAGTTTTTTCAAGAACGAGGCTTCTTGTGGGTTCATACCCCAATTATCACCGCTAGTGACTGTGAAGGAGCGGGGGAGTTGTTCAGTGTCACTAACCTAGACTTAAACAACATTCCCAAAACCGATAATGAAGCAGTCGATTACACTCAGGACTTTTTTGGACGACCGACATACCTGACCGTCAGTGGTCAATTACAAGCAGAAATTATGTCAATGGCGTTTCGGGATGTGTACACCTTTGGTCCTACATTCCGAGCCGAGAATTCTAATACCTCTCGACATCTAGCAGAATTTTGGATGGTGGAGCCTGAGATGGCATTCTGCGATTTGAAGGGGGATATGGATTTAGCAGAAGCCTTTCTCAAGCATGTATTTAAGTCAGTATTGGAAAACTGTCCAGAAGATCTGGAATTTTTCAACAAGCGGATAGAGAACAATGTTCTCGCTACTGCTGATAATATTATCAATAATCAGTTTGAGCGGATTACTTATACAGATGCGATCGCATTACTGGAGAAAACGGATCGTAAGTTTGAGTATGAGGTAAGTTGGGGTGTAGATTTGCAGTCAGAACACGAACGGTATCTAGCCGAAGAGTTGTTTAAAAAGCCCGTCATTGTCACGGATTATCCAGTAGAGATTAAAGCCTTTTATATGCGCTTAAACGACGACCAAAAGACTGTAGCAGCAATGGATGTGCTTGCGCCTAGGATTGGGGAGATTATCGGTGGTGCTCAGCGGGAAGAACGGCTGGATATATTAGAGAAGCGAATTCAGAATCAGGGGATGAATCCAGAAGATTTATGGTGGTATTTGGATTTGCGACGTTATGGTACAGTGCCCCATGCTGGATTTGGTTTGGGATTTGAGCGATTGGTGCAATTTATGACTGGTATGGCAAATATTCGGGATGTAATTCCGTTTCCCAGAACTCCTTTAAGTGCAGAGTTCTAAAAAATAAAACTATGGTTGGTTGTGCCCACAGCCAAGGCATGGAAATATCGGTAGTGCTAAAGATTTAGCACTACCGAAAACTATATTGACAGAGTACTAGCTAAGTGAAGCATTGCTACGATCATAAGTAGAGCGGAAACTAGGATGGGGTTTACCTTGGATAGTACCCCAGTAGTCAGAATCTAAGCTATCTAGTCCTACTTCGGAAGCCACGCGACCGAGCATAGATTGCTGACGATTTTTGATCATGTGATGGTGATTCATCATCAGAGCCCTAGCTTTTTCTTGAGTAGACATTTTCCTTTCTCCGATTGCTTATAGAAGATTTTGATAGGATTAACTTCGGTTTACTAACCCTTACATTTATAACTGTAGCATTTATTCTGTATCAAAAACTACAAAATTACTTTTGTTTACAAATTTTAATGAACTAGCAACTATCACCACTGTCGTTCACAATATCCCAGAGCCACTGCTCTACGCGATCGCCCATGGCCTGATTAGAGTATTTAGCTTCGAGGAGGCGACGGCATTCACGGCGGTCAATTTTATCCAAGTTTCCCAAGGCTTCTACCAAGCCTTCTACAGAATCGGGTTCTACCAAAAAGCCATTTTTACCATCTTCGATAATTTCTGCTGATCCACCACGGTCATAGGAAATGACTGGTACTCCACAAGCAAGGGCTTCCATTGCAACAGTACTAAATGCTTCCACCCAATGAGGCGTCATCAGTAAGGCTCGACACTGACGCAAGTGTTTTTGGAGTTGATCAGTTGGCAGAAAACCCAGGTATTCTATAGGAGCATTAGGGTAATCGTTGAGAATCTGCTGCCAATAGGGTTGATTTTGTATCAGACCCATAATTTTTAGTGGCGTAGCCGTTATATCCGATGCTGCCACTGCGTCTTCTAAGCCTTTTTCTGGAGAAATTCGACCCACCCAGCCGACCCAGGGTGAGGGGGAGTCACAAAAGGAATACATAGACAAATCAATCCCATTTCCCAAACAACGACAGCGATTCTTGAAGGAAAATGTTGCCCCTTGAGCCATTGAATGAACCCCTATTGTGCCAGGGAAATTAATGGCAACTTGTTCGATGATCTGATCCATCGCTTCAGTTAATGAACCCATACTCACTAGGTGAGCAATGGGACGAGTGAAAAACGGGGTTAGGTAAAACGGTAACCAGTCATAGGCAAAGTTCACAATCAAGTCATAGTGGGTTTGAACTTGCCGCCCATAGTCCCACATATTAGCCAATACGGAGGATGGGGGGATGATAGTAGGAGTGTCTCTTGTTTGAGTTTGAATACTAGTTTGCAGAACACCATCAATTTCTACCAGAGGCATTCCCCAAGCTGTAGATCCTTTAGTTGCCACAATTGTGATTTTGTGACCCCGATTAATCAATTCCGTAGCAATGTTACGTAAAGTCAACTCAACCCCACCACCTAACCCTGAACCCAACGGACCAACTGGGGTGGACATTAATAGCAATTTCAGGGAATTTAATTGGCTCATTAATTTAAAATTAACCCTGGTAATTTAATAATCAAAACGATAACTATAAACTTATAATTAATCAAAAATTTACTTCAAAACTTTTAGTTAAACCTGTAAGGTAAGTAAAGCTAAGCAAACTGTTATTGCCTGTTATTTCATCTTAACGGTTTACACTAAGTAAAGGTTATGAAAATTTTATTACCTGTTCTGAATTTCCCTAACTAGTCCCTATTATCTTGGTAATGGTTTGACTGATTTTTTGATGAATTCAGGGAATTTTGTGCTGGTGGCAAACTATCCAAATTAGCGGGAGGGCGCATTTTATTAAACTGATCGATTGCCCATTTTGCCGTTTCTCGCACTTCGGAATCCGGGTCATCTGTCGCGTGACGCAACATATGTAAGACTTGATTTAGTAATTCATAAATTCTCGTTGCATCCCGAATCGCATTTTTCCGCACTTGGGGGTTGTCATCCTGCAAAGAAATGGCTAGGGCTTTGTTAATCGGTTTGAGGGTTTTGGTGCTAATTTGGGATAAGGCTTCCAAAATCAAGCCACGCTGCTTAGAATCAGAATCTAGCATTAAGTTGACTAGGGGCTTTACTGCCCTCGAATCTCCCTTTTGGGCTAATTCCCAGATAGCTTGTTGTCGCTTTTGTGGGTCTGGGTCTTCTAATTCTCTGATTAATTCCTCAACGATACTAAATTTAGTCAGACGAGTGGTCTTTTTGACATTTAACGAATCAGCTAAGGACTGAGGTTGGGGATTGCTAGGATTGGGGACATTAGAACTAACGCTATCGTTATAATCCCTATAATCCCTTTGAGGATGGTGGTTGTGGGAGTCAGTTGCCACTTGGACTTTGAGGTTATTGAGTCTAGGATCTTGTAAGACGTGATTTTCTGTGGAGGAAGCTAATTGTGAGTCTACGGGTCGTTTTGGTTTAGTCAACCACTTGAATAGGAAAAAACCACTACCAGCCATGATGATAGCTGGGATAATCAGCCAAGATGACAGGCTCTTTTCCTCGGTGGAAGGTTCCGTAGTAGTCGGTTCGTCTGGGACTGATTGACCTGAGTTTGGAGCTGAACTCGTGCTGCTGGTTGTCGTCTTAGCAGCGTAGGCTTGCTCCAATTCTTTCCTAGTAACCGAATCAACAACACCCAGTTTTCTCAATCCAACGGATTCTTGGAATAAAGCGACTGCTTTCTCGGTATCTTCACCATAAACACCATCTTCAAGCCCATCGTAGAAGCCAAGATGCTTTAGCTTGGCTTGCATAAGAGCCACCTCTTTGCCCCGACTCCCTTTGAGAAGAATTGGCTGGTCAGTTTCTGTGGCAGAAGTGGAAGATTGAGCGATTACTAACGGCTTAGGGACGTTGTTGGGTGAAAATGCGTTCGCCAAGCGGTTCCTATGGAACATCGCTTTTTCTAATTTCACCGCTAGGCTGGTTTCGGACCCCCAACCTAGACAGTTCAAACAGGTAGCAAAAATTATTATAGACCAATAGCGAGTCATAAAATTAAACAGGACTCGAATGTGAACGCCAATTCTGGCAATCGCCGTTAATATTCAACGTTGACACTCCCCGGTCATTAGACGCGGGGATTCTTCACTCAACGACCCAGCTTGCTGCTCCTGACCGGAATCAAGAACAGTAGAGGCTAGGTCTCCTGAAGCGTTCGGATCGATGATCCAGGTTCCGGTGTGCCCCACCGTACCCAAGGCTCTCTTGAGGATATTGATTGCAGCGTTGTGGTCACGATCTAGTCTGCAACCACATTTGCAGACGTGAGTCCTAGTTGATAATGATTTCTTGACCACTTCGCCGCACTCAGAACAATGTTGACTTGTATAGGCAGGATTCACTGCGACTGTTACTCTTCCAAATTTCTTGCCAAAATGTTCCAACCATTTCCTAAGTTGATACCAACCTGCATCGTTAATAGATTTAGATAGACAGTGGTTTTTAACCAAATTTTTGACTCTTAAATCTTCGTAGGCGACCAGATCGTTAGACCGGATTACGCAACGTGCAAGTCTCTTTGCATGTTCTTCACGCTGTCTACTTATTTTAAGATGCTGCCTACCTAATCTATTGACGGCTTTTTTTCGGTTGGAGGAGCCTTTCTTTTTCCGGGAAACCCGGCGTTGATAAAATTTTAGGCGGTTTTCTCCCTTCCTATAGAATCGGGGATTGGGTTCGGTGTTCCCGTCAGAATCAGTATAAAAGTATTTCAACCCAACATCTAACCCGATAGTTGTTCTGGACGGCTCCAATTCTTCCTTGATATCAACCGAGACACAAAATTGGACGTAGTACCCATCAGCCCTCTTCACAATCCGAACCCGCTTGATTTGCTTTTTATCAAAGCGCCACAAATCCCACGTACCTTTGAGTTTCAGCTTTCCGATTTCCTTTTTATCACTGAAAGTGATTGATTTTTTATCAGGGGATAATTTCCAACCTGACTGTTTGTACTCAACTGATCTACAGTGCTTTTGAAAGCCAGGAAAACCTTTCTTGCCAGGTACCTTTTTCTTGCAGTTTTCAAAGAAGCGAGAGATTGATGACCATGCTCTTTCAGCGGCGGCCTGTCGAGCAGTTGAGTTCAATTCATTAGCAAAAGGAAACTCTTTGGCAAGGATTTTGCAGTACTTGCTAAGGTCATATTTACCCGTTCCCTTATTGTCCATCCATAAACGAATGCAACTATTGCGGATAAATTTAACCGTCCTAATTGCCTCGTCTATAGCTTGATACTGGAGGGGTTTTCCGTATGCCTTGAACTCTATTATGATCATCAGAACTCGACCTCTTCTGTTAGAGTATTACGATAACATGCTCAGCGAAAACTGTAAACTCAAAATTAAATCTTTTTCACGGCGACTAAAGTCGCTTACTGGCTTTCATCCCGGAGACAAAACCTTAAAATAAGGCAGCCTTAATCATAAAGTTTTAACCCTTTTACCCATAGCCGACCAACCATAAAGGCTGCCTTATTTTTGCGGTAACTTCTGACCCGGTTTAAAAACACGGGGCTTTCAGCCTTGGGAATTCCGTAATACCTTCAATCAGGCTCACTGGTTTTTCCCACTGCCAGTTTATGGCTCTAGCTAGCCGCTGTTGTTTGCAAGCCTTGCTTTGATCCGAGTTGCTATTTGTTCGCGCTGATTGACTAAATAAATGCTAAGCAATGTCACGCACACACCAGTCCACTGTAGGGCACTAAGTACCTCAGACAACACTAAATTCCCAAATAGCAGGGCAAATACTGGTGTCAGAAAGGTTAAGCTACACAGACTAGTGAGATTCCCCTTGGAGGCAAAGTAGAAGAATATACCGTATGCGATCGCACTCCCGAGAACCGTGGAGTAAGCTAATGCGAGCCAGCCAACTCCATCAATATTCACCCATTGCTGGGATTCTATGACACTAGAGAGGGCAAATAACGGTAATCCTCCTAGGATCATGTGCCAACCAACCGCAGCAACTGGGTCAGCATAGCGGCTGATAATGGGAACCATTACTGTTCCTACTGCCATGGAAAGGGATGCTAAGAGCATCAGCCACTCTCCATGATCAAACAGCTGTTCCCAGCTTAATTCTATAGCTTGAACGTTGCCAGTAAAAAGGCTGAAAATCCATTGATCGGGCAAGCCAATCAAGCTGATTCCTACTATACCAAATCCTAGTCCTAACCAACCCCACAGTCCAATCAGTTCACCAAAGAGCAATGCTGATAGCAGGGCAACCACTAGGGGTTGACTATCAATCATCACCGAACCCAAACCCGCACCAGTGCTAACCAATCCCTCGGCTAGGAAACCCTGAAACATTGCCCCATCCACTAAGGCAAATACGCTAATCCACAGCCAGGCTAACCAACCTTTCGGCTGGGGGCGACCCATCACAGTTGCTGCTCCTAATACTAAAACTCCTGCTGGTACTAACCGCACCCCAGCCATAAACAGAGGGGTTGTGTTAGGGATCACCCCTTTCATGGCTACCATAGCTGTACCCCATAGGAAAAAGGGGGAAATCAGCAGTAGTGAAGCTAGTAGTGACCTTAGTGACAGTATTGTGTTGGCTTTTAGTTGCATAATCCTGATTTATGATGAAGAACGAAAATAACCGACACTCAAGCAGCTGTCAGAAATTTGATTTAGATATTGACTTTAGATATTAACTTGGCTTAGGAGCTGGGGGGCTCAGGAGCACAGTAGTGAGTTTTGGAGTTTTTCGAGCTTACTGAATAACATACAATTTCAATGGGCGACAGCTTAAACCAGCTTTTTATATTTGATTAAACACTTATTTACTTATTTACTTATTTATATACTCTGAGTAGCTAACTGTTTTAGAAAATGATGCAAACTATATATACAAGCTCCAGTAATCACTTAAATCTAGACTAGATACTCACAATCACCTATGCCTTGGCCGTTTAAACGCAAATCTCTCAAACAAATTGCTCGAATTGAAATCACGGGGGCGATCGCTGGTGGTACCCGTAAGCGGGTCCTCGAAGCCCTGAAAACTGTTGAACAGAAGAAATTTCCGGTCTTACTATTACGGATTGACAGTCCTGGTGGTACAGTTGGGGATTCTCAGGAAATATATAGCGCCTTGGTGAAGTTGCGAGAAAAGGTGAAGATTGTAGCTAGCTTTGGCAATATCTCCGCATCCGGGGGTGTTTACATTGGCATGGGAGCGGAACATATAGTAGCGAACCCTGGTACAATCACTGGAAGTATTGGTGTGATTCTACGGGGAAATAATATAGAGCGCTTGTTGGATAAAATCGGTGTTTCCTTTAAGGTTATTAAGTCAGGTCCTTACAAAGATATCTTGGCATTTGACCGGGAACTGACTGAGCCGGAAAAAACTATTCTTCAAGAGTTGATCGATACCAGTTATCAGCAGTTTGTAGAAACTGTTGCCCAGAGTCGCAAGCTAGATGTAGATGTGGTAAAAAGTTTTGCTGATGGTAGGATTTTTACTGGTGAGCAAGCACATAACTTGGGGGTGGTTGATCGCCTGGGAACTGAAGAAGATGCCCGTTGCTGGGCAGCGGAATTGGTGGGTCTTGACCCAGAGAAAACCAAATCTTTCACCATCGAAGAACCCAAACCATTGTTGAGTCGCTTGCTACCGGGTAACCTTATGCGCAATAGATCTCAGATATCTGTTGGTATAGATTGGTTAGAGTTTGAACTATCAACTAGCGGTCAGCCCCTATGGTTGTACCGACCATAAGATAACATGGAGATTTGAGATTTCACAAAGCGTGTAAGATCTCAAATCTCCCAGGGAAATTCGGAGGATCTTACCTTGCACTGGAGAGTTAGAGCAATTCGAGGCGCAACAACTGCGTCAGAAAATACAGTAGGAGCGATTCGAGAAGCAGTGATGGAACTGCTAGATGAACTCGAAGCTCATAATCAAATCGACCATCAAGAAATTATTAGTGCGATTTTCACCACGACCCGTGATTTGGATGCTAAATTTCCAGCTGCGATCGCACGAGAACGTCCGAATTGGGATCATGTTCCTTTACTTGATGTCCAACAGATGCATGTCGAGGGTAGCCTAGAGCGTTGTATCCGGTTTTTAATCCAAATCAACACTCCTGTTTCTCAACTTGAAATTTATCATCCCTATTTACGTCAGGCAAAAAATTTAAGGCCTGATTTGATTTTAGCTCAAGTCAACCGTTAATTGTCAGTTTATTTCTAATAACCACGGGGCTTATACCAATTAGCCAGTGGTAATTTAAAGGCCTCATTAGTCATTAGTAAAAATAAAATTGTTAATGGTTAATTGTCAATGGATAATTAACAACTAACCAACTAACAATTAACAACTAACAATTAGCAGCCATGGGATTTTATTTACTGAAATGTATCAATGATCAAGCTTTCATAGTCAACCATCAACAGAAATATTTTCAGGTCGATTCCGTTTGTGTATCAGATGATTTGTGGTGGAAACGAATTCCTAAAAATATGTCATATACAAAGTTCCAAAAACTCTTTCGAGCCAGAAGTCCTAGAGATTGATCACAACCTTTTTCATCTAAAAGGGGTTTAACAGCACGGTAGGCGGGCTGATATTTGTACCAGGGTATGGTCGGCCACAGGTGATGAATTAGATGATAATTTTGTCCCATAATTAGGAGGTTGATGATGGGACTGGGGTAAATTCTAGCATTTTTCCAGCGATCACGTTCTTTAAATGGACGATGGGGCAAATAATCAAAGAACAATCCTAGCGCTATACCTACAACTAATGCTGGCACAAACCAATAGTTCATGATGTAGTCTAAAAAGCCGTATTGACAAGCAAGATATATGATGATGGCGATGAATAGACGGCTAAAAAACCACTCCCAGAGCTCATACTTACGCCACAAACGGCGCTTGAAAAAAAATATTTCGTGATAAAAGAAGCGAACTGCAATTAACCACAGCGGACCACCAGTGGAAACAAAATGATCGGGATCATTTTCGGGATCGTTAACATTGGCATGATGCTGCATATGAACCCGCGTGAACACTGGAAAAGTAAAACCTAACATCAGGGCGCTACCATGACCCATCAGGGCATTGACGTAACGGTTTTTGTGGGCAACATGGTGAGAGGCATCGTGAATGACTGTTCCTACCATGTGTAAGGCAAGGACATTAATGCTAAAGCAGCAAGCGTTAGGCAAATCCCACAGCCAGTAACCACTGGTGGAACAGACCACCAAGATGATCGCCGCCACAAACATAAGTAACGTTAAGTTAAACTTATCCGGGGCACCCAAGAACTCCTTGGGTACTGTCAGCGGCTTGATGGCCTCCGACATACTTGTTTTTTCTCCTTTCTACTGTCTTTTGGTAGTATAAGGTAAAATTGCTAAATCATAAAGATTTGTTAAGATTAGAACTTCTAATCAGAAACTAAAGTCAATTTCAAGAAAATCACTATCGTCACCAGGGGAGTCACCCTCCGGCACTGCTTGTGATATCCTTGTGCTTCTGCGA
Organism: Moorena sp. SS36440bin_2; assembly: GCA_011524395.1. Lineage (GTDB taxonomy): Bacteria > Cyanobacteriota > Cyanobacteriia > Cyanobacteriales > Coleofasciculaceae > Moorena. Next base: position 13,365 of record WTKN01000440.1, on the reverse strand, counting down.
GGTACAGGGGTTTACTGTCGAGCTGATAATCTTCTACAAGTTAACCTCTGTGCGCGATTAGGCAGGCATTACCACTGTGGGGAAGCACCACCATGTTTCCTTTGAGGAAATAGTTCTGCCTAAGGTTAATCAAAACCGCAAAAGTTCCAAGGCTGATGCTTGATAGATCTACTCACCGGAGCCAGCCGATCAATTGTGCCCCCTATTTCAGAAGCGCGATGCAGCAAGGTAACAGCGGAGCAAGTGTGCTCAAAGGGAGGCAGCGCTGAGCTGTGGGAGTTTCCAGGGGGCTTTCAGCAATGCAGCGGTGTCAAATCAATTACCTTAATCAGAGGAGAGGCTTGTCTTGATGCAGCCCCTCCCCACTCGCGCTTTGCATCAATAAAGCTCGTTGGTTAAAACAAGTAGCTCGGTTACTCAAAATAATCCGGTCAATCCTATGGGGGGTTTTCAGAACTACCTTAACGCACCAGAAAGACTTCCTTTCGACTCACCATACAGATAAACGCCCTGTGAAGCTCCCTTGTTGAGTTCCGCTTCAATCAGTTTAACCACTACCCCTGCCAACTTCTCCAAGTTGCTTAAATAATCCGTTGGGATCGCCAAACTACGGAAATTAAAACCAGTTTCTCAATGTTTAGCCTGTACTGCCAACAGCTCACCCATTAGAAGCATCTCTGGTAAATAAACAAATAATAGTGGATAATCACCGATTAGATTGTCCGAGACTCAAGAAACACGAATAACTATTAACATTTTGCATTGTTTAATTTCAGTATGAAGTATTCTAGCAATCAACATTTTGTTTGCGTAAATATAACGAATATTTTTTTATGTAAAAACAGCTTAATAATTGAATAATAATTCAATTAAATAGGTATTATAAAATATAGTTATTTAGCATTTTTTTAGTAAAGCATAAATGAAACACTAAAAATAACAATTTATCCTTGATACTTCATACTTGATACTTCATACTTTCTCCTTGATACCCTGTACTAATCTAGCAATTTAATACCGGTAGATCTTACTAATGAAGCACATAATCTGTTTCCCTTGATGGTTCCGCTGTTTCTGTGTAATCCAATAGAAATGTCCAACTAATACTGCCAAACAGCGATGAATTACCATCGGATGCCAACCCATTTGTTTAAATCGGGGTTCAGATGGGTCAAACAAACCTAACGATCACGGAGGTATCACTGAGTGTACGATTTCTTTTTGGGAAGCGATCGCGCTTTAGGCGCGGCGCTGCCTGTTTAACTGATGTCCACAAAGCTAAGTGGGTAAACCTTGTATGAAAGTTGCTTATTTCCAAAGCCTGAGTAAAATTCACCATTGGTTAGGCTCGGAGTATACAAACCCCAACCCAATGATGATGTTCGCGAAACTGACTTGCCTGTTGTAACAACGGCCACAGTCTATATTCTGGTTTTTATAGAGAGAAACAACCCATCTGCTTGAGAACTCACCCGCATCACTGGTGCTTGTCCCATGTCATGATTACAAGCAATGGGGATTCGTTGCCCCAAGGCTACCATCAACAACGAGACATCTAGAAAGCCACGATGGTTACTCACTACTACAACAGCAGATTTATGAGGAATGGGATCCTCATCGATATTGAAACAATTTATTCCCATTGCAGCAAGAAGCGCATCAGAAACCTGTAGTGGAAGATGGTCAGACATCAGTTTCAGTAATCAATTTCTAATATAGATTAACATTTCTTAACATTTTTTTAAAAATATATCTATTGACAGATGCCTTAAAGTAGAGATAATCAGGTGCCAAACAACTAATGGTGATAGACTGCCAGTGACTACAAGTGTGTAGCTTGACACATTAGGCATTAAGCCAGTAGTAGAAAAAGCCTGTTAAATCTAAACTAGACTACTAACTTATGTTAATAATTAATTTTCCTTATAATCAAGTGACAGAAGGTGGCCTTAATTCCATTCCTTCAAGGGAGTGGGATAAGTTATCGGCTGCTTATCATTACTCCTTACTCATAAGTAACAGACTAAGGAGTAATGACTGGAAACCCCACAACTAAAATAGGTGGAATGAGTTACAAGATAATAAACAATTTTGAGTAACATCAAGTAAAAAGTAGCGACAGATACTTTTTATAAAAGGTTAAAACTTAAGTACATCTGATTATTAAATACTAGATAAAGTAACAACTAAAATTAATACTAGTAGCCATACACTAGGTTATAACTCACTTAAATAAGTTAAATCAGTTGGCTGGAGGGCGTTTTTAACACTCATATGATTCATACGAATACTACTAAAAATACATTTGCCATTACAACACCCCTTTACTATGTGAACGACTTACCCCATATCGGCAGTGCCTATACCACCATGGCATCTGATGCAGTAGCTCGTTTTCAACGGTTACAGGGCAAAGATGTACTGTTAATTACAGGTACAGATGAACATGGACAAAAAATTCAGCGGACTGCTGAAACTAAAGGGGTAGATCCTCAAGTACATTGCGACAAGACAGCTGCTGGATTTGATGTCCTCTGGCAAAAGCTCAATATCCAGTATGACCGTTTTAGCCGCACTACCGCTAACCGCCACCAAGCCATTGTCAAAGAATTTTTCATGCGGGTTTGGGATAAAAGTGACATTTATCTGAGTCAACAACAAGGGTGGTACTGTGTCTCCTGTGAGGAATTTAAAGACCAACGGGAACTTCTACCTGGAAACCGCTGCTCGATTCATTCCAATCAAGAAGTGGAGTGGCGAGATGAGCAAAACTACTTTTTCCGGCTCTCTAAATACCAAAAACAGCTAGAAGAACTTTACCAACAGCGACCGGATTTTATCCAACCGGAAAGTCGCCGTAATGAAGTGTTGAGTTTTGTCAGTCAGGGACTACAGGATTTTTCGATTTCACGATTGAATGTCGATTGGGGCTTCCCAGTACCGGTTGATCCCAGCCACACCATCTATGTTTGGTTTGATGCCTTACTAGGCTACGTGACTGCCCTATTAGATCCCGATAGTGAACCAACTCTTGATAATGCCTTACAAAAATGGTGGCCGATCAATATACATCTTATCGGTAAGGACATCCTGCGCTTTCATGCTGTATACTGGCCTGCCATGTTAATGTCAGCCTCTTTACCTGTTACAGGTCAAGTATTTGGTCATGGCTTTCTGACCAAAGATGGTCAAAAAATGGGAAAAAGTCTAGGCAATACCCTAGACCCAGTGGAGTTGGTAGATAAATACGGTGCTGATGCAATTCGCTATTATTTTCTAAAAGAGATTGAATTTGGGCGAGACGGGGATTTTAGTGAAACCCGTTTTATCGATATCGTCAATGCGGATTTAGCCAATGACCTAGGTAATTTGCTCAATCGCACCTTGGGCATGGCTAAAAAGTATTGTCAAGGTATTGTTCCAGGTTTAACTGGCTCAGATATTTTACAGGTCAATCCTCTGCTCGAAATTGGCTTAGATCTGGGTTCACAAGTCGCTAGGGCTTATGAATCCCTAGCGTTTAGCCAAGCTTGCCAAAAAATATTTACTCTGATTCGAGCCAGTAACAAATTTCTAGATCAGCAAGCTCCCTGGAGCTTGTATAAACAAGGAAAACAGCAAGAGGTTGAACAAGTGTTATATACAGTTTTAGAGTCAGTGCGCTTAGCTGCCTATCTCTTATCACCGATTATTCCCAGTATTAGTACGGAGATTTACCAACAACTAGGTTTTGCCATCGACTTTAGCCAAAAAGAACACATCTTTTTGGCTGCGCCCTATGTATCCCATGCATCTTGGGGGGTTTTACCCCAAAACCAGAAGCTAGGAAAACCCAAACCGGTATTTGCACGACTGGAACTCACCTAATTTGGTTTCGTCTTATTAACCAAAAACTTAATCGGCATCTTACATTAATGCTGATTAAGTAAAAAGTTTTTTAATTTTTTTTTTAACAAAGAGGTATAATAAAAATGCTGAGCCATTATAATCATGACCCAATTTTTACACCTGAACAAGTCTTAGAAAACCGTGGTCGTGTTGCCATCTTTATCGATGGTTCAAACTTGTTTTATGCTGCCCTACAACTAGGGATTGAAATTGACTACACAAAGCTATTGTGTCGTTTGACAGCAGGATCTAGGCTACTACGCTCTTTCTTTTACACTGGTGTTGATCGTACGAATGAGAAGCAGCAAGGCTTTCTGCTCTGGATGCGTCGTAATGGCTACCGAGTAATTGCCAAAGATTTAGTGCAGCTACCAGATGGCTCAAAAAAAGCTAATCTGGATGTAGAAATTGCTGTTGACATGATGGCACTAGTGGGTTCCTACGACACAGCAGTTCTAGTCAGTGGTGATGGGGATCTTGCCTATGCAGTCGATTCTGTCAGTTATCGGGGAGTTCGGGTTGAGGTGGTCAGCTTACGCTCCATGACCAGTGATAGTCTAATTAATGTAGCTGACCGCTATATTGACCTTGATACCATCCAAGAAAGTATCCAAAAAACACCCAAACAAAACTATACTTACCGTCCGTTGTCTGGGTTCAGTGTGATGGATGAACAGCATAAATAGTTTGGTGATTAATGATGAGGGCATGTCTGATGGGGTCCAAACTACGATTTAAGTGTTTGGGCGTTTATTTTTCATGTCTTGTAGCATTCGGGCAGTAATTAATGGCTGAACACCTATAGTTTATGTCCGATGCTTTGCCCTGCTATAGTTGAAATACAGACTTTCTTCATGGAGTAGGGTAAACCATCTAAAAACTGAAAGCTAACCAACTAAGTCAAGTATAGCTGAGAGGGTAACAGGTCGCCTATAATCATTAACTCATCTCGGTTTGGTCAATTCAGTTAGAAAACTTATATCCAAGTTGAAGGAAATAATCAGGGATTGAGTTCTCACTAACTGAAAATATGCTCATGACTGTCTAGGGATAGTTTAGGATATTACTAAGCTTAAACCTAAAGTTGGAAAAGACTTTGGGGCGCTTGTTGCCTCCCAGGAACTATAGAGGTTATAAAAACTTCTAATAACTAAGGAGCCATGTAAAAATAAGTTGTACAAATTTTATCTCTCATAAATTATGAGAGATCGCTCCCAGCCAAAAAACTGTTCAGGTGATTTTTACACGAATTATAAGTAGTAATAACTAGTATAGCATTTCATAGAAATCAATTTTTATAAAAATTACTTTTCTAAATCGAGACAAGTCTTTGTGAGTAAGCTTTGTCTCGATTATTTTATAGTAATTTATCCTAATCACACTCTCTTAACCCATACCATATGTTTTTATATTCCAAGAAATGTCTTAATTTTTTTATTTTGATTGTCACGGTTTACTCATTATCTGGTTGTAAGAGTGAGCCTAAATCATTAAATCAAGTTCAGGAAGACACTAAAGTTACTGAAAAAATTGAAGGAAGTCTAGTCTTTAAAAACGTCACTCTAGATCAGTCAGATAAGCAAGGTCGTCCTCTATGGAAAGTTACAGGAGACAAAGCGACTTACTCTCCAGATAGAAAAATCGCTTACATTGACAAACCCAATGGGGATTTGTATCAAGATGGGAAACTGATTTTACAGGTGTCAGCCGAGAGTGGGAAAATCCTAGAGAATGGTGAGATAGTGTTTCTCAAAGGTCAGGTCACGGCTACTGATCCCCGTAATGGTGCTGTGTTACGAGGTGATGAATCTGAGTGGAAACCTAAGGAAGATTTGTTAGTTATCCGCAATAACGTTAAAGGTAATCACCCTAAACTACAAGCATCCGCAAAAGAAGGGCGTTACTTAAGTCGAACCCAGAAGTTGGAATTAATTGGTCAAGTAGCAGCCATATCGAAAGACCCAAACTTGCAAATGAAAACAGAACGTTTGCTCTGGCAAATTGAACAACAGAAGGTAATTAGTAACAAAAGGATACTTATTGAGCGCTATCAAAATAAGATAGTAACAGAACGAGTGGAAGCAGACAATTCTGAGGTAAACCTTAAGGCAAATATAGCAACTCTCAAGAAAAATGTGCAGTTGACTTCGGTCGAACCACCGGTCCTGATATCGAGTAATTCAGCAGTTTGGAATTTGAATGATAAAACTGTTGTGTCCGATCAGCCGGTTAGAATTGTTCACCAGAAGGAGAAATTAATGGTAACAGCTAACAGGGGACGGGTAGATTTGGGTAAGAAAGTAGTTCGGTTAACTGGAGGAGTACAAGGGGAGGGAAGCCGTAAGCAAGCCAAACTATACGCTAATCAGCTAACTTGGAATATCCCCACCCAACAGATGGAAGCCTCAGGTAATGTAATATATGAACAAGTTTCACCCCAATTTAATACGACTGGTGATAAGGCAGTGGGTAACCTTGAAGCTCAAGATATTTTAGTAACTAGTGGTGTTGGGGAAAGAGTGGTAACAGAAATTATTCCTTGAGCTGGCTTAAAGTTGAACGCGCACGCGTGGCCTTTTGGCCAAGGTTGAAGGTTTAAGTTTAAAGGTTGACTGTAGCCTAAATTAATTTATTGCTGAGACTGGCTTTGGAGCCGTTGCTTAACCCTTGACCGTTGACTGTTGACCGTTGACCAAAGTTTACCGTTGACAAAAGTTGACCGTCAACGGTGAAGCCAACTCGATATCTATTTGCTATTTTGAATTTTCAATGAGCAAGGCACTGCTGATTTTTTCAATACGCTTGGGATCACCAATGATCAATGGTTTATGGGTTTGATTGTCACTCTTTTGGGTAAGGGCACCCCACTCGACAGACAGGCGTTGCAGTAGCTGATCCTGTTTTGCCCGAAATTCTAGGATATCGTTGCCACCATTAATGATGGCAAACCACACTAAACCGCGATCGCGTGTTGGGAGAAAACCAGCTAGAGCACTAACTTCTCTGAGAGTTCCGGTTTTAATTACAGCTCCTTGGGGAATGTTACGGTCGAGCATGGTTCCCTTAGTATCCCGTCCAGCTAGGGGGAAGACATCCCTAAGATTAAGCTGGTAAGGCTGTAAAAAGCGCTCAATAGCCATGAGCATAGCACAAGCAGCACGGGGGGAAATTCGATTCTCCATACCTAAACCAGAGCCATTAATCAACTGAATTTCGCTACCGGGTACACCAGCTGACCTAGCCGCCAACCGAGCGGTTGTCTGAGCACCCCCAATGGCTTGAGACAACATCTGAGATACGTCGTTGTTACTGTAGATGTTCATCTCTCTAAGAATATCTACCAGGGGCAAGGACTTGTGGAGTAACAGATATTCTTGCTTCGGAATGGGAGTATCAGATACGACTACATTACCAGCAATTTCTAATTGGGGTTTCTCGGTTCCTTTGGGCATGGATTGATACTCGCGGACAATCTGCCAAGACCAGCTGCTGGATTTTAAGGCTTGCAAGAGATGCCCACCAGCAATTTCTGGGTTGTCCTTATCATTCATAGTGAAATTGCCAATGATGACTAAATTCCCAGTGACCCGGCGGATTCCCAGTTGATTTAGGCTATTACCCAATGCGATCGCTTCTTCCCACACAAAAAACGGGTCGCTACCACCAGTAATTACCAAATCTCCCTGCAATACCCCATCTTTAACTATTCCGGTGGCACTGACTCTAGTTTCAAATTGATGAGCTGGTCCCCATTGCTGTAATGCCGCTAGACTAGTAGCAATTTTTGTGATTGAAGCTGCGGGTATTGGAACATTTCCCCGGTGGGTCGCGAGTCTAGTCAGTCCCGATTGAATCCATACTCCTTGCTTAACTGCTGAACCTTGAACACGCCATTTCCCTATGAATTCATCCACAATCGCTTCAGCAGACGGGTCTGGTTCAGCTGGCAAGCTAAACAAGGAGGTATCCCGCCAAGCCATCAGTTGAGCTTGATCAAGGTTGATCGGTTGTAGACTTCTCCAAAGTTTCACAGATATAACGACAAACGCACCGGCCAGGATCCCAGCAGCAAGTTGTTTTAGCATTCACTACACCACATTTGTTTCTTGAGGCTGCTCTATTTTAGATACTCAATGCTGCTACTGAACAGTTATGTTGAGAAGACGAAACCTGATTAATAGTGGAGCCTTTATGGTTGGTCGGCTATGGGAAAAGGGTTAAAACTGTTGTTATAAGGCGACCCTATTCTTACGGTAACTTTAAGAACATGTCACCATCCAAGGCTTAACCGCTCCCAAACCTCAAGTCAAACAGATCACATTGTTTACTATTCCAGGTAATGGTTCTGGTAAGATGTGGAAGGTTTCTATAAACTTTGAGCAATGGCATCGACTGGCGCACGAATCGCAATAGACGCTATGGGCGGGGATTATGCCCCCCATGAAATAGTTGCTGGAGCTATTAGAGCACAAGCTGAATTAGGGGTAGAGGTATTGTTGGTAGGGGATCCTGAGCAAATTAGATCCTCTATTTCCCAACACCACGGATCAAGTCAGATAGAAATTGTAGCTGCTGATGGTGTCGTTGCCATGGATGAAGAACCCTTGGTGACCTTGAAGCGTAAGCCCAAGGCTTCTATTAACGTAGCCATGGACTTAGTCAAGCAAGGACGTGCTGACGCTGTAGTCTGTGCTGGGCACTCTGGGGCAGCCATGGCAGCGGCTCTATTGCGCTTAGGGCGTCTGCCAGGGATTGACCGTCCCGCAATTGGCGCAGTGTTTCCTACCATCATGGCTGGCAAGCCAGTGATTATAATGGATGTGGGGGCAATTGTGGATTGTCGCCCTAAATATCTAGAGCAGTTTGCCATCATGGGGTCAGTATATAGCAAGTATGTCTTGGGCATGGAAGAGCCTAAGGTGGGTCTGCTAAATATTGGTGAAGAAGAGTGTAAAGGCAATGATTTGGCCATCCGTACTCATCAACTGCTACGAAAGAATTCCAGAATAAACTTTATTGGCAATGCTGAGGGTAGAGATGTACTCTCAGGTCAATTTGATGTAATTGTGTGCGATGGTTTTGTGGGCAATATACTGCTCAAGTTTGCCGAAGCAGTAGGGGAGGTGATGCTGCAAATTATCCGAGAAGAACTACCTCAAGGGATACAAGGTCAGCTAGGTACAGCTTTGTTAAAACCCAACTTGAAGCGGATTAAGCAGCGTATGGATCATGCCGAACATGGCGGTGCTCTACTCTTGGGGGTGGCAGGAATTTGTATTATTAGTCACGGTAGCTCCCAAGCCCCATCGATTTTTAACGCCATTCGGTTGGCTAAAGAAGCCATTGATCACCAAGTACTAGAGCGGATTAAAGCTAATCACTTCAAAAAGTCTAAGAAATCAGTGGCTAGTAATTCCAGCAGTGAGGAGTAAGGCATGATCGGTTCCGTGATCATGGCAGATTCTTAGCTTGAGCGTCCCACAAGCCTCACAACATAGTTGTTTAAGGCTTGTGTGCTATAGTTGAGTGTGGCATTGATGGCAAGATAGACCAATGACCAGTCTTTTTGTCTTCTCCCTAAGCAGCAAACTTGGGAAGAGAAAAACATGGGATGCAACTGATGGAGAAGAGCCTTGAATCAACTAGGAACAGGCATTGCTATTACCGGAAGTGGTTCCGCAGCGTCAGAGGTTACCCTCGATAACCATCAACTAAGCCAGATGGTTGATACATCGGATGAGTGGATTACCAGCCGTACCGGAATTCAGAAACGGCATCTGATGGATGCACAAGGGAGTCTAAGTGAGATGGCTGCTACGGCAGCTCATAGTGCGATCGCTATGGCTGGAATTGCTCCTGAAGACCTAGATCTGATTATCCTAGCCACCTCAACCCCAGATGATATGTTTGGCAGTGCTAATCAAGTTCAGGCACTCCTGGGAGCATCAAAAGCAGTTGCCTTTGATATAACTGCAGCCTGCTCTGGGTTCGTCTTTGGACTGGCTACAGCGTCCCAATTTATCCGCACTGGCGTTTACCAAAATGTCTTACTGATTGGTGCCGATATTATCTCAAGGTGGGTTGATTGGTCAGACCGAAGTACTTGTGTACTATTTGGAGATGGTGCTGGGGCTGTAGTTTTGCAGGGAAATCAATCCGATCGCTTACTGGGATTTGCACTGCGTAGTGATGGTACCCAAAATAGCTGTCTTCAGTTAGCCTATGAACCACAACAGCATGAAATTGTCAAGGGTTTGACTGTTGCTAAAGGGACTTATCAGCCCATTACCATGAGTGGCAAAGAGGTTTATCGATTTGCGGTGCAAAAGGTACCGGAAGTGATTGAAAAAGCATTATTCCGAGCCGATATCAGCACTGAACAGGTGGATTGGCTGGTCTTGCATCAAGCTAATCAGCGGATTCTGGATGCAGTTGCACAACGTCTTAAGATACCTAAGCACAAGGTTCTAAGTAATCTCGCCCAATATGGTAATACCTCAGCGGCTTCTATACCTATAGTGTTGGATGAAGCAGTGCGGCTTGAGAAAATTAAATCAGGAGATATTATAGCTATCTCCGGCTTTGGTGCAGGATTGACTTGGGGAGCAGCAGTTTTTAAGTGGGGAAGGTAATTGATCTACTCCAGCACCATCCTGACCCAGTTAATCATTGTTGACGGTTAACAGTAAACAGTCAACCGCCAACGACTAACTTTTCAAGGGTTACTGATAACAGACACTATAGAGTGAGGCTTTTCCAAACCATGAGCCTCCATCAGCTGCTGATTAGCCATAACCTGTTGAGGAGGACCGTCAGCAATAATTTGCCCTTCGTCAAGTAGCAAAACGCGATCGCATACTTCTAAAATCAGTTCTAGGTCATGGGAGGAAATCAGTATTGTCTCCTCGGACCGTTTCAAAAAGCTAATCAAGCGACGCCGGGAACGAAGGTCAAGATTGGCACTGGGTTCATCGTAAAGCACTAGGGATGGACCCATGGCTAAAACCCCTGCGATCGCTACCATACACTTCTGACCCCCAGACAGGTTGTGGGGAACTCGAGCCGCTAAGTGTTCCACACCCGTAACGGATAGGGCTTCTTGAACTCGCTGCTCCACGTCAACCGCTGGTAACCCCATATTCTCTGGTCCAAAGGCTACGTCATCCCAGACCGAGGGGGAAAATAACTGGTCATCGGGATTCTGAAACACCAAACCAATTTCTGAGCGAAACTCACCCACTACCACGGGTTTGCCAAATAACAGCATTACTCTTGCCCTAGTTGGTTTTAAAACACCGCAGATGGTCAGAAATAGGGTAGTTTTACCAGCACCATTCGGCCCAATCAAACCTACCCGTTCTCCTGGCTTAATGGTGAGATTGATATTGCGTAAACTATCCGGTTGCTCTGGGTAGGAAAAATACAGACTATCAATGGCAAGGGCGTAGTGTAACGAAGTAGGTGACTGATACGGTTCAATGTAATCTTCTCGGTAAAAAAATTCTTGTTTTTGCTGGGTCACGGTAAAAGTCTAAAGTGTGTTCGCTTAGTGTGGCCGTTCGCGGAGCGTGGCCTACGGCCTTAAGGCCAAGGATCAAGTGTGTTCACCTGATAGCGTTCGGTGTAGGCTAGGGTAAATTCTCAGCCATATTAATTCCGGTTAATCACTTATAGTCGGGGTGAGGGAATTGTGTTAAGTGTTAATTTAATTATTAATTTTATTTAATTTAAATTAACAAAACCCCAACCCAAACCCTAAAGTTATAAGTCGTTAACCGGAATCAATATTACCTTGATTTGATTACCATTAATTAGTTATCATTGATGAGTCTGAATTCCCGCGCGGTTATGCTTCTGTTAAAAGAATTTCTGCGATCACAAATCCTACTGAAATCAAGCTAGTGATTCCCAAAGCAATGTAGTGGTGGAAACTAACAGTGTTTGTACTAGACGACCTACGCTTTCCCCTAGGAAACGGTAATGAAAAGCTCGGTGTTCTACTCCCTATTGTCATACCAGAACTCTCAGAAACCATAAATTGAGAGGTGTTACTATACCCTCGTAAAATCATCGCTTGATAGACTTGCTGGGATTGCTGGTAACTGCGAACCAAAAGTGTTCCGGTTAGGGACGCTAAAAGTCTTAGGTTACGGTAACTACGGGCGAAAAATTCCAGTAACGAAGCAACCGGGTGACGTCCAAATTCCTGCCATGAAAGCTTTGGTCCTTTGCCACGAAAACCTCGCAGCTGCATTGCCCGCTTCATTTTAGCTAGGTCGTTACTAAATTGCTCAATATAGCGGTAAGACAACAGAGTCATATCCGCAACCAGTGAGGGCAGACCAAGCGATCGCATAGCTTTGATGTTGGTCAAAAAGGGTGCAGTCCCAAATAAAATCACACTAATGGTGAGAATACATAGGAAACGGGTGGCAATCAGCACTAGGGTTAGCAGTCCTTCCTGTCGCACGGCGATTGGACCAAGCTGGATGATCACGGTAGTGCCTACTGTGAAGGGGAGTAGCAGTGTAATCCCTAACAGAAACAATCCCGGATAGCGCAACCGATTCAACAGAAAGGACAGTGGCAGGCGAGAGACTAGATAAAAAATTAGGGTCAGAGCCACCATCGCTGGTAGCACGATCAAATGCTGTACAAAGGAAAACGCGAAAATTAGGGTCAATAAGGCAATTAGCTTGGCACGAGGTTCCCAACTGTGGATGGGGGAGTCCAAGTGAGCGTAGGCATCAAGTCCATGTTTCATTTAGACATTGATTGTAATTGGTAATTGGTAATTGGGTCTAATCAACATAGGAGCCATAGGTTCTATCGCTCCACTTCACCCTTGATACTTCATACTTGATACTTCACCCTTCATCCTTCATATTTTCTCTATGACCTATGACTGGCTTCTTTAATAGTCTTGGTTTTTTTGTCTAGCGATAGTAAAAACGCTTTTCACAGAACAATCTTCTGTTATATAATACCCAGACTACCGGTAAGAATAGGATTCTTCTTCCATCTTGGTTATTTAATTTCCTTGACATTGGTTGATATTGACATCTTAACGGGTTAAAACTGTGTTTATTCTGTGGTTAGCCCAACGCCCGAGGGTTAAAACCACGTTGACTTTAACCCTGTCAACAGACTCCTAAATCCGGCAGCCTCTTCTTAACAATTGTGGGTTTACTTCAATTTTTAATTTCGCGCCTTTCTGTTGGTGCGCTTGCCAGTGGGGGTTTAAACCTCACGCCTTGTCCCACCGCAACTATCATACTTTGATTGATTAGTTTGGTGGTGGCAAAACCCTACAAAAATTCTGTTGTTTCGGTATAAAGCTCGAATGGCAACCCAAATATAAAGCGATGCCTCAGGTGCGACCCGTAGCGAATTTAATTCGCGTAGGTCAAGGGCACCTAAGCGGTCTTGGGGAGGCAGCGCCTTCACGCGGGGGAAACCCCCACTCGCGCTTTGCAT